>JBBQOR010000103.1:0-6920 GCA_038331055.1 Burkholderiales bacterium | reverse complement strand
TGATGCGGATGCCGCGCTCGTCGATCGAGATGTCGATGCCGTCGGGCTTGCTGGCGCCGCGGGCCGGAGGGCGGACTTCCACCGTCGGCTGCGGCGGCGGGGGGGCGGCGGGCCTGGTCGACGGGGGCTTGGGCGGCGCCGGCTTGGCGGCGGGGCGCGGCTCGGTGTCCTCGATCGTCTCGGTGACGCTCCAGCTGAACGGTGGCAGCGACTGCGTGATCGCCGCCAGCACCACCAGCAGCACCGACAGCATGATGAAGCGCCGCCAGCTGATGCTCACCAGCCAGCTCGCGTAGCTGTGGAAAGCGCGCAGCGCGGCGGCGCTGAAGCGCTGCCAGCGAGCGGGCCAGGTGGAGTCGGTGGTCGAGGGCGTCATGGCGTGGGGGTCGGTGGTGGGCGTGCAGCACAGCCGGGACTGCACAGGCACCGACTCTAAGCAGCCTGCACCTGCCTGCGCCAGCATGCCGCGACGCGCCGCGGCGCCGGGCCGACAGGCTGCGGCGCGGCCCGATGGCCCGGCGCGCATGAAATTGTTCTTCAGCCCGCTTCGATAAAGTCAGCGGGCTTCTCGACCCGCGACGAGGTCCGATCGGCTCGTGTCTGGCGGGCCTCGCGCACCATGCACTGCGGGCGGCACGCTTTCTGCGTTGGCCCGCCAAGGAGACTGCTGACATGCTGAAGCACACACTCACTTGCACGTTGGTCCTTGTATCGCCTTGGGTCTTGGCCCAGCCCCGGCTCGGTGACACCCGGCAACTCGTCGCCAGCGAACTGGAGCGTGAGCGCGTCGTGCGCGGCGCGCCCTACTGCGCCGACGCCTTGAACGAGTCGATACAACTGCTGGCCGATGGCAACCGCATCCTGAAGCGCCAGACCACGCGCCTGTGCCGCGACGGTGAAGGCCGCACGCGGCAGGAGGTGGAGCGCGACGGGCGCCGCACGGTCTACCTGCGCGACCCCGTGGCGCGCGAGAACTGGGTGCTCGACCCCGAGCGCAAGACGGCCCGCCGGCTGTTCGCCGCGGGCAGCGACGAGCGCGACACCGGGCTCGACCCGAATGCCTGGCGCGACTATGCCGAGCGCATGCGCGAGTGGGCGCGCGGCATGGCCGACCGCCCCCGCGACGGCGCAGGGTTGGCGCCCGGCTTCCCGCCGGCCCCGCCGGCCCCGCCTGCGCCGATGGCACCGATGGCACCGACCGCGCCCACCGCACCGGGGCCGGTCATGGCGCCGCCCGCGCCGGGCTCGGTGCGCAGCGAAACGCGGGTGCCGCGCATCGGCGGCCACGGCACGCCGCCCTCGGCGACGCCGCACGGCCCGGGGGTGCTCGCCTCGTTGGGCACGCGCGAGATCGAGGGCCAGCGCGCCAGCGGCGAGCGCACCACCTGGACCATCGAGGCCGGCAAGCTGCGCAACGAACGGCCGATCCTGATCACGCGCGAGGTCTGGACCATCCCCGAACTGATGCTCACGGTGCTGACGCGCGACTTCGACCCGCGCAGCGGCGAGGTCAGCTATCGGCTGCAGAACCTCGAGCGCGGCGAGCCCGACCCGGCGCTGATGAGGGTGCCGTTCGACTTCGACCAGCAGCGTGGTTTGCCGCGCCCGCCGACGCCAGCGACCCGGGGTTGATTTCGGCGGCAGGGCCTGCCCCGGGCGCGGGATTGCCGGCGAACTAGAATTCGCGGTTCGTCTGCGTCCGCCCAGGCCGGCCCCGCGCCGCCGCCCGGACGGGCTGCCATTGCCCGACACCCCTGAGGACCGCGCCCGTGTTCATCTCTCAAGCCTTTGCGCAGACCGCGCCTGCCGCCGCGTCCGGCGGCGCCGAGTCCACCCTGCTCAGCCTGCTGCCGCTGGTGCTGATGTTCGTGGTCCTCTACTTCATCATGATCCGCCCCCAGATGAAGCGGCAGAAGGAACACAAGGCGATGGTCGAGACGCTGGCCAAGGGTGACGAGGTGGTCATCGGCGGCGGACTTCTCGGCCGCGTCGCCAAGCTCGGAGATTCTTACCTGCAAGTCGAGGTGGCCAGTGGCGTGGAGTTGCAGGTGCAGCGCGCCGCCGTGTTGCAGGTTTTGCCCAAGGGCACCTTCAAGTAAGCGTCGTCGCCGGCCCCTTCGCGGGGTGGCGATGCTCAGGAACACTGCATGAACCGCTACCCCTGGTGGAAGTACGCCATCCTGGCCATCACATTGCTGGTCGGGCTGCTTTACACGCTGCCCAACTTCTTCGGTGAGGCGCCTGCGGTCCAGGTCTCCAGCGCCAAGGCGACGCTGAAGGTCGATGCGGCGCTGGTGCCGCGCATCGAGCAGGTACTCGTCGGCGCCGGCATCAAGCCCGATTTCGTGCAGCTCGAGGGCAGCTCGGTGCGCGCGCGCTTCTTCGACACCGACACCCAGATCAAGGCCAAGGACGCGATCGCCAAGGCGCTCAACCCCGAGGCGGACAACCCGTCCTACATCGTCGCCTTGAACCTGGTGTCGCGCTCGCCGGCCTGGCTGAGCCGGGCCCACGCAATGCCAATGTACCTGGGCCTGGACCTTCGCGGCGGCGTGCACTTCCTGATGCAGGTGGACATGAAGTCGGCGCTGACCAAGCGCGCCGAATCGCTCACCGGCGACATCCGCACCCTGCTGCGCGAGAAGAACATCCGCCACGCCGGCGTGCGGCGCGATGGCAACACGGTGGAGTTGCGCTTTCGCGAAGCCGCCACGCTGACGACCGCGCGCAACCTGCTCAGCGACCAGATGCCGGATCTGGCCTGGGCAGAGAGCAGCGACGGCGCCGAACTCAAGCTGGTCGGCACGCTCAAGCCCGAGGCCGCGCGCCGCGTGCAGGACCAGGCGCTCAAGCAGAACATCACCACGCTGCACAACCGCGTCAACGAGCTCGGCGTGGCCGAGCCTGTGATCGCGCAGCAGGGCGTGGATCGCGTGGTGGTGCAGCTGCCCGGCGTGCAGGACACGGCCAAGGCCAAGGACATCATCGGCCGCACGGCAACGCTCGAGCTGCGCATGGTCAACGACAGCACCGAGGCGCAGGAGGCGCTGCGCGGCAACGGCCCGGTGCCTTTCGGCAGTGACCGCTTTGTCGAGCGTGGCGGCGCGCCGCTGATCGTCTTCCGCCAGGTGCAGCTGACGGGTGAGAACCTGACCGACGCGCAGCCCGGCTTCGACGGCCAGACGCAGGAGCCGGCGGTTCACCTGACGCTGGATGCCAAGGGTTCACGCGTGTTCCGAGACCTGACGCGCGAGAACATCGGCAAACGCATGGCGATCCTGCTGTTCGAGAAGGGCAAGGGCGAGGTCGTCACGGCGCCCGTGATCCGCAGCGAAATCGGCGGCGGCCGCGTGCAGATCAGCGGCCGCATGACCACCACCGAGGCCGCCGACGTGTCGCTGCTGCTGCGCGCCGGAAGCCTGGCGGCGCCGATGGAGATCATCGAAGAGCGCACCATCGGCCCCAGCCTGGGCGCCGAGAACATCACCAAGGGCTTCAACAGCGTGCTCTACGGCTTCATCGCGATCGCCGTCTTCATGTGCCTGTACTACATGCTGTTCGGTGTCTTCTCCACGCTCGCGCTGGCCTTCAACCTGCTGCTGTTGATCGCGCTGCTGTCGATGCTGCAGGCCACGCTGACGCTGCCGGGCATCGCCGCCATCGCGCTGGTGCTGGGCATGGCGATCGATTCCAACGTGCTGATCAACGAGCGCGTGCGCGAAGAACTGCGCGGCGGCGCTGCGCCGCAGCAGGCGATCTCGATCGGCTACGAACGCGCCTTCGGCACCATCCTCGACTCCAACATCACCACGCTGATCGCCGGCCTCGCGCTGCTGGCCTTCGGCTCGGGGCCGGTGCGCGGTTTCGCGGTCGTGCATTGCCTGGGCATCCTGACCTCGATGCTCTCGTCGGTGATGTTCTCGCGCGGCCTGGTCAACCTCTGGTACGGCAGGCAAAAGCGCCTGAAGGGCGTGTCGATCGGCCAGGTCTGGAAGCCCGAGCCGCAGGCCGGCCCTACACGGCCCGCCGTCAAGGCCTGAACCGGAGATCGCCATGGAATTCTTCCGCATCCGCCGCGACATCCGGTTCATGCGCCACGCGCTGGTGCTCAACGCGATCTCCTTCATCACTTTTGCCGCTGCCGTGTTCTTTATTGCCACCCGCGGGCTGCACCTGTCGGTGGAGTTCACCGGGGGCACGCTGGTCGAAGTGGAGTACGCGCAGACGGCCGATATCAACCGCACCCGCGCCAACGTCGAGGCGCTCGGTCTGGGTGAGGTGCAGGTGCAGAAGTTCGGCACCTCGCGCGATGTGCTGATCCGCATGCCCGCGCGCGGCGAGGTCAAGCAGGCCGAACTGTCCAGCCGCGTCTTCGAGGCGCTGTGCAGCGCCGAACAGGGCCGCACCTCGATCAAGCAATACACGACGCCGCAGGGCGAGCAGGTCAGCCGTCCGGCCTGCGACGCCGCCGGCGGCGAACCGGTCACGCTCAAGCGCACCGAGTTCGTCGGCCCCTCGGTCGGCGCCGAGCTGTACGAGAACGGTGCCTATGCGCTGCTGGCTACCATCGCCGGCATCATGATGTACCTCGCCTTCCGCTTCGAGTGGAAGTTCGCGGTCGCCGGCATCGTCGCCAACCTGCACGATGTGATCATCATCCTGGGCTTCTTCGCCTTCTTTCAATGGGAGTTTTCGCTCGCCGTGCTGGCTGCGGTGCTGGCGGTGCTGGGCTACTCGGTCAACGAGTCGGTGGTCATCTTCGACCGCGTGCGCGAGAGCTTTCGCAAGTACCGCAAGATGAGCACCAGCGAGACCATCGACCACGCCATCACCAGCACCATGAGCCGCACCGTGATCACCCACGGCAGTACGCTGATGATGGTCGTCTCGATGCTGGTCTTCGGCGGGCCGACGCTGTTCTATTTCGCGCTGGCGCTGACCATCGGCATCCTGTTCGGGATCTACTCCTCGGTCTTCGTCGCTGCCGCCATCGTGATGTGGCTGGGCGTCAAGCGTGAGGACCTGGTGAAGGCCACCAGCGGCAAGGACATCGACCCCGACGATCCCAACGCCGGGGCCGTGGTGTAGAGTCAGAACGGCTCGAATCCCGAGCCGCTTCGAGCTTCATCCACGCAGCACCCCATGGCGTCCGGCGCCGCTCCCACCAACCTCGCGACGCAGGCCAGGCGCCTTTACACCGAGGAATTGGTCAAGGGCCTGGCGCCGCTGGTGCAGGCGGTCTGCGAAGGCGCTCGTTCGTTGCTGGAAAAGCCCAGCGACCGCGCCACCGGCCAGCGCCGCCGAGACCTCGTCGCCGACTTGCTCAAGGGCGCGCAGCCGTGGCACCGCGCCATCGTCCAGGGCCTGCGCAGCGCGCTGTTGCACGGCGTGTCGACCACTCGCACGGGTGAGCTGCCACCGGGCAGCCCTCTGTCGCTGGTCGACGACGACACGATCGAGCTGGAGATCCTCAGTTCACGTCTGGCGCTGGCGATCATGGACCGCGCCTCGTGGGAGTTCTCCGACCTGCGCTCGCGCGTGGCTTATCTGGAGGGTCGCGCCGAGCTCGATGCGCAGGATCTGCTGCGTGCCCATGTGCTGGCGCGCATCGTCGTCGATGCCTGGCGCCAGGGTGGCCAGACGCTGGACGGCTGGCGCGAGCTGCAGACCCTGCTGCATGCCGAGTTCGCGCCGCTGGTCGAGGAGGCCTATCACGAGGCCAACCGCTGGCTGGTCACCCAGCGTGTGCTGGCCGAGGTTGACCTGCGCCCGGCCATCAAGCGCTCGCGCGGCGTCTCGCCGGGGCTGCAGAGCGGCTTCATCGGCAACAGCTCATTCACCGGGGGCGACAGCAGCTTCATCACCGGCACCGGCTTCGCCAGCGGCACCGGCTTCACCGGCCCCGTCGGCGGCGGCTTCGGCAGTGGTGGCGACCGCGATCGGGCTGGTGGCGCCCAGGGCGCACCAGGCGGTGGCCAGGGCGGCTCGCCCGCTTCATTCAGCAGCAGCGGCGGCGGCAGCAGCAGTGGCAGCGGCGCGCCGCGCGGCTTCGTCTCCGATGAGACGAGGATGATGACGCGCATCAGTCCCTTGCAGCGCGGTGGCGACGCTGAGGCCGTGCTCGGGCGGCTGGGGCGGCTGATTGACAAGCAGGTGCCGCAGTTCTCGCGTTCGACCCGCGCGCATGCGCTGTCGCCCGCGCTGGCCACCGCCATCGACGCGGTGGAGGCCGGCCTGCGTGGAGCAGGCATGGCCGGCGGAGCCGACGCCTACGTCACCACACCGGCGCTGCTGGACGACCTGCTCCAGCGCAAGCTGGCGCTGAAGAAAGCCGCCGCGACGCCCGAGGAGCGGGCGACGATCGAGATCGTCGCGCTGCTGTTCCAGAGCATCCTGACCGAAGAGCGCATCCCCGCCAGCGTGCGCGTGTGGTTTGCGCGGCTGCAGATGCCGGTGCTGCGCGTGGCGGTCTCGGAGCCCGACTTCTTTGCCACCACCGACCACCCGGCGCGGCGGCTGATCGACCGCATGGGCGCCTGCGTGATGGGCTTCGACAGCGCCTCGCGCGGGGTCGACGACGCGCTCGAGCGTGAGGTCAAGCGCGTGGTGCAGGTGGTCGAGGCTTACCCTGACACCGGCCGGCGCGTTTTCCAGACCGTGCTCACCGAGTTCGAGAAGTTTCTCGAGCACTACTTCCGCCACGAGAACGAGGCCTCGAAGAAAGGCGTCTCGCTGGCGCAGCAGGTCGAGCAGCGCGAGACCCTGGCCATCCAGTTCACGATCGAGCTGCGCAAGATGCTCAACGAGATGCCGGTCGAAGACGGCGTGCGTGAGTTCCTTTTCCACGCCTGGGCCGATGTGATGGCGATGACTGCCGTCAAAGAAGGCGCACAGAGCGAAGCCACGAAGACGATGAAGCG
>JBBQOR010000102.1:0-6930 GCA_038331055.1 Burkholderiales bacterium | reverse complement strand
TGATGATTCGCAACGGCCGCGGCGTGCAGCTCACGCCGGCCGGCGATCGCCTGCGGCAGCGCGCCCTGCTTATCGACGCCGAGGCCACGCGCGCGACCAATGAGCTCGGCGGGCAGGAAGGCGTGTTGCGGGTCGGCTTTTCTCCCACGCCATCGGCCCTGCTGCTGCCTAAAGTTGTTCCGCTTTTTCGCAGCCGGTTCCCGCGGTCCGAGTTGCGCTTGATGGGCGGCCTGTTCGAAAAGTTGTTGCCTGCAGTGCGCACCGGACAGCTCGACTTCGCCGTCATTTCGCTACCAGACGCCGGGATCAACCCGGGCATGAGATCGCAGGTCCTGATGAAAGCCGAGATGGCGGTGGTGGCGCGGCGCGACCATCCGCTGAAAGCAGCCTGGCGGCTCGATGAACTGGCGGGGCAAGAGTGGATTCTCATGGGACCGGCAGGGGCCCCGGGAGGAACGGTGATCCGGTTCTTTCAGGAATGCGGATTGCCGCGCCCGCACGTCGCGGTGGTGTGCGATTCTTTTACCCAGGTGACTTCGCTGCTGGCGGGGTCGGACTATCTTGCGCTCATGCCACGGCTGGTTCTGGAGAGCAATCTGCTCGGCAAAAGCATCGTCGAGATCAAGATTCGCGAGCAGGCACGCGGCTATGACGTGGCCTTGATCCAGAGAAGCGAGGTTCCACTAGTGCCTGCGGCGATGGCGTTGGCGGCCATGCTGACTTCTTGCGCCCGCAGCGTTGGTCAGGTCGCCGCCCCGGTGGAGACCTCCGCCCAGGTCGCGCACAGATTGCAGCTCACCTGACCGAGAAAAAGGGCGCCAGCGGCTGGAGCGACTGTGCCGATAGACCACGCGCCCACCTTACATGCCGCGTCGGGCCAGTCGCCTGACCCCTCGGACTGTGAGACCAGCGCCGGGGCGGTCAGATCGCGCCGGCTCGTGCGCCCGAAGCGCACATCGCCGCCTCCTGGCGGCACGGTGCCGGTCAGCCCGGGCCCAGCAAGTCGGGCCAGCGGGCGAGCCGGTCGTACAGCGCCGCGCGCGACATCTTCAGGCGGCGCGCCGCCTGCACACGGTTGCCGGCGCAGGCGCGCAGCGCCTCGCCGATGGCCGCCCGCTCGGTGGCGGCCACCTGGTCGGCCAGCGGCAGGGCGGCGCCGGCATCGGGCGGCGCGGCTGGCTCGATCACCACCGGCGGCGGCAAGGCGGCCGGCTCGCCCGGCCCGGCTGCCAGCGCCAGGTAGCGCATCAGATGCGCCGCGTCGATCTGCATCTCGTCGCCCATCAGCGTCGCCTGCTCGAGCACGTTGCGCAGCTCGCGGATGTTGCCCGGCCAGTCGTGGCGGGCCAGCAGGTCCAGCGCGTCGGCCTGCAGGCCCTTGACGGGCAGCGCGCTGCGGCGGGCGATGTCGTCCATCAGCACCTCGACCAGCGCGTCCAGGTCGGCCAGACGCTCGCGCAGCGGCGGCAGGCGGATCGGCAGCACGTTGAGCCGGTAGTACAGGTCGGCGCGGAAGGTGCCCGTGGCCACCATCGACGGCAGGTCGCGGCTGGTGGCGGCGATGATGCGTACGTCGACGCGCTGCACGCGGTTGCTGCCCAGCGGCTCGATCTCCTGCTCTTGCAAGGCGCGCAGCAGCTTGGACTGCAGCGCCAGCGGCATCTCGCCGATCTCGTCGAGGAACAGCGTGCCGCCATCGGCCAGCTTGAACTTGCCCTCGCGCCCCTTGCGCTCGGCGCCGGTGTAGGCGCCGGGGGCCACGCCGAAGAACTCGGCCTCCAGCAGCGTGTCGGGGACGGCCGCGATGTTCAGCCCCACCCGCGGCTGCGCCGCCCGCCGGCTGGCGGCGTGGATGGCGTGCGCAAGCAGCTCCTTGCCGGTACCGGTCTCGCCGAGCAGCAGCACCGGGCTGTCGGTGCCGGCCACGCGCCGGGCCTGACGCTTGACTTCCAGCGCCGCGGCGCTGCTGCCGATGAAGCCGGCGATGGTGTGCCGCGGCCGGCGCTGCACCGCCAGCTGCCGGCGCGCGTCGTCGAGCTCGCCCTGCAGCCGCGCGAACTTGGCGATCAGCGGCTGCATCGTGGTCTCGGGGTGGTCGAGCAGCACCGCCCCGAAAGCGCCGATGACCACGCCGGCGGCGTCGCGCAGCGGCAGCCGGCTGACGAGGACGGTGCCGGCCTGGTTCGTCAGCAGATCCATCAGCACCGGCCGGCCGCTGTCGACCACCTGGCCCATCATGGTGTTGGGCACCACCTCCTCGACGCGGCGGCCGACGAAGTCGTCCACGGCGTGGCCGAGGGCGGGCAGGAACCGCTTGTAGCCCTCGCTGATCCAGACGATGCGGTGCTCGCGGTCGACCACCAGCGTGCCCAGCGCGCTGTCGGTGAAGGCCTCGAACATGCTGCGCGCGGCCAATTCGAGCAGCTGGTCAGCCTGACGTGGAAGGGCTGGTGGAACGGCAGGCGGGAGGGCGGGCGGATTCATCGAATTCAGGGTGCGCGGCGACTGTAAACCGGGTAGTCCCCCGGTCACGCCGTGAAGGTCGCCTGCGGTAGGCTTCCCTGTTTCGCCATCCGGCCACACACACGGAGACTGCATGAGCCTGTCGATCACCACACGCCGCCGCCTGCTGCAGATCGGCGCCGGCAGCGCCGCCACCCTGGCCGCGCCCGCCCTCTTCGCGCAGAGCGCCTGGCCGAACAAGCCGGTCACCGTCGTCGTGCCCTTCCCGCCGGGTGGCGGCACCGACGCCTTCGCGCGGCCGCTGTTTGCCGTGATGTCGAAGAACCTGAACCGCCAGTTCGTCATCGACAACAAGGGCGGTGCCGGTGGCACGCTGGGTGCAGGCCTGGCCGCGCGGGCGGCGCCCGATGGCTACACCTTCTTCATGGGCGCGGTGCACCACAGCATCGCGCCGTCGATGTACCCGAAGCTCGACTACAACATCGAGTCCGACTTCGTGCCGGTCGGGCTGGTCTCCAGCGTGCCGCAGGTGATCGTCGTCAACCCGCAGAAGGTCGCCGCCACCACGCTGCCGCAGTTGCTGGCCTTCATCCGCGCCAACCCGGGCCGGCTGAACTACGGCTCGGCGGGCAACGGCACCAGCCACCACATGGCCGGCGAGCTGTTCAAGCTGCAGACCAAGACCTTCATCACCCACATTCCCTACCGCGGCGCCGGCCCGGCGCTGCAGGACCTGATCGCCGGCCAGGTGGACATGATGTTCGACGGCCTGGGCAGCAGCGCCGCGCACATCAAGGGCGGACGCATCCGCGCCATCGCGGTGGCCTCGACCAAGCGCGCGCCGGGCTTCCCGGAAGTGCCCACCTCCACCGACGGCGGCGTGCCGAGCTACCAGGTCGCCACCTGGTACGGCATCTGGGCGCCCAAGGGCACGCCGGGCGACGTCGTGGCCGGCATGCAGGCCGAGATGCGCAAGGCGCTCAACGGCGACGAACTGCGCACCGCCTGGACCGGCCTGGGCACCGACACGCCCAACCTGTGGGGCGATGACTTCGGGCGCTTCGTCAGCGCCGAGGTCAAGCGCTGGGCCGAGGTGGTGAAGTCCTCCGGAGCCAAGCTGGACTGACCGTCCCCGATCACTTCCATGTCACAGGACAACCTCTTCTCCGCGCTGCGCGCGGGCTTCCCGGCCGATCTGGACCGCATCGCCTTCGAGGCGGTCGACAGCCCGGGCGAGCCGCTGCGTTACTCCTGGCGCGACCTCGAACGCGGCAGCGCGATGATGGCCAACCTGTTGGCCTCGCTCGACCTGCCGGCGGCCAGCCGCATCGCGGTGCAGGTGGACAAGAGCGTCGAGGCGGTGATGCTGTACCTGGCGGTGCTGCGCGCCGGACATGTCTTCCTGCCGCTGAACACGGCGTACCAGGAAAGCGAGATCGCCTACTTCATCGGCAACGCCGAGCCGGCGGTGGTGGTCTGCGCGCCGCAGCAGTTCGTCTGGATCGGCAAGCTGGCCTTCAGAGCCGGCACGCGGCATGTCTTCACGCTGGGCGACGCGCGCGAGGGCACCCTGCTCGAGCGCGCCGCGCTGCAGTCCGATCAGCAGCAGCCGGTGCGGCGTGGCGGCCACGAGCTGGCCGCCATCCTCTACACCAGCGGCACCACCGGGCGCAGCAAGGGCGCGATGCTCAGCCACCGCAACCTGCTGTCCAACGCGCGCACGCTGCACGCCTACTGGGGCTGGCGGCGGCCCGAGGACGGCGGCGACGTGCTCATCCACGCGCTGCCGATCTTCCACGTGCACGGCCTGTTCGTTGCGCTGCACGGCGCGCTGCTGGCCGGCGCGACGACGCTGTGGCTGAACAAGTTCGAGCCGCGGGCCGTGATTGCACTGCTGCCGCGGGCCAGCGTATTCATGGGCGTGCCGACGCTGTTCGTGCGCCTGCTCGCCGAGCCGGCGCTCAACCGCACGGCCTGCGCGAGCATGCGGCTCTTCCTCTGCGGATCGGCGCCCTTGCGCGTCGAGACCTTCGACGAATGGCGCCAACGCAGCGGCCACACCATCGTCGAGCGCTACGGCATGAGCGAGACCGTGATGCTCACCTCCAACCCGTACCACGCGGCCGACGGCGCACGCCGCGGCGGCACCGTCGGGCGCCCGCTGCCGGCGGTGCAGCTGCGCGTGCGCGACGACAAGGGCGCGCCGGTGCATGCCGACGAGATCGGCGGCATCGAGGTCAAGGGCCCGAACGTCTTCTCGGGCTACTGGCGCATGCCGGAGAAGACCGCCGATGACTTCACGCCCGACCTGTGGTTCAAGACCGGCGACGTCGGCCGCATCGACGAGCGCGGCTACGTGAGCATCGTCGGGCGCAGCAAGGACCTGGTCATCAGCGGCGGCTACAACGTCTACCCGGCCGAGGTGGAGGGCTGTCTGAACGAGCTGCCCGGCGTGGCCGAGAGCGCGGTGATCGGCGTGCCGCATCCGGACTTCGGCGAGGCGGTGGTCGCGGTGGTCGTGCCGCGCACCGATGCCGCACTCGACACCGACGCGATGATCAGCGCGCTGAAGGTCCGCATCGCGAACTTCAAGGTGCCCAAGCGCGTCTTCGTCGAGGCGGAGTTGCCGCGCAACACGATGGGCAAGGTGCAGAAGAACCTGCTGCGCGAGCGCCACAAGGCGCTGTTCAGCGGCGGCTGAGGGCTGGCGCGCCGGCTGAGTTCGACGTTCGGTGCAAGCGGCCGGCTCAGCCGCGGCCGACGAAGGGCATCTTGGTCGCCATCACGGTCATGAACAGCACGTTGGTGTCTAGCGGCAGGTTGGCCATCGAGACCACCGCCGCCGCGGCGTGCTTCAAGTCCATCAAGGGCTCGGGCCGGCGGCTGCCGTCGGCCTGCAAGGCGTCCTGGCCGATGCGTTCGGTCATCTCGCTGGCGGCGTTGCCGATGTCGATCTGGCCGACCGCGACGTCGTGCGCACGACCGTCCAGCGCCGCGCAGCGGGTCGAGCCGGCGGCCGCTGCAGACCACACGCCAGCCATCGGCCAGCAGCGCATGCGCGGTGGCGCGGCCGATGCCGCTGCCGGCGCCGGTGACGACAGCGATGCGGTCGTGCGGCGTCGGGCTTTGCGTCGTCATGGGATCTCGAGGCTGCCGGAGTGGCGCAGTCTGCCACCCTGGCGCCGGCGTTCAGGAGTCCGCCGTGAAGCCGATCGCCTTGACCAGTGGCGCCCAGCGGTCGGTGTCGGTGCGCAGCAGCGCGGCCAACTCGGCCGACGACGACGAGCGCGACTCCAACCCCATCAGCGCCAGACCTTCCACGGTGTCGGGCGCCGACAACGCGGCGCGCAGTGCGGCATTGGCGCGCTGCACCACATCGGCCGGCGCGTTGCCCGGCAGGTAGAAACCGAACCACTCGCTGAAGGCCATGTCGCGCAGGCCCTGCTCGACGAGTGTCGGCACGGTCGGCGCAAACCGGTTGCGCTGGCTGCCGGTGGTCGCCAGCAGGCGGCACTTGCCGGCGGCCACATGCTGCGTGAACTCGCCCACCGGGCCGGACACCGCCTGCACCTGGCCGCCGATCATGTCCAGGATGGCCGGCTGCGTGCCGCGGTAGGGCACGTGGTTCAGATCGACCCCGGCGCTGCGCCCGATGAGCACGCCGATGAAGTGCGGCACGATACCTGCGGCGGGCGAGCCGAAGTTGGCCAAGGTCGGATTCGCCTTGCACCAGGCCAGGAACTCGGCGGTGTTGCGCACGCCCGCGGGCACCGCCGGGCCGACCGCGAAGCCGAAGTCGAACACGGCCCCCAGCGAGGCCGGTGTCAGGTCGGCCACCGGGTCGTACTGCAGCTTCTTGTAGATGTGCGGGTAGACGCCGAGCATCGACATCGGCGTCTGCAGGATCACGCTGCCGTCCGCCGGCATCGCCTTCACCGCCTGGATGGCGATCTGCCCGCCGGCGCCGGTGCGGTTTTCCACCACCACGCTCTTGCCGTAGCCCGGCTGCAGGCGGGCGGCGACACGGCGCGAGATGGTGTCCGAAGTGCCGCCCGGCGGGAAGCCGCTGATCACCCTCACGCTCTCCAGCGGGCCGGTGGCCTGGGCCTGGGCTGTCCAGCCCGACCCGTACAGGGCCGCGGTGGCAGCGGATTGCAGGACTTGGCGACGGGTGGGGCGCTTGGGAGTCTCCGGTGGTTTGAGTGTCCGCAGATCGTAGGGGCGATGGTGCCGTGGCGCCCTCGGGGATCGCTCTCAAGGATAGCCACGAGGGGCTGGCGCCAGAATGCGGACCATGAAGATCGCCGCCCTGCAGATGGTTTCCACGCCCGACGTGGCACGCAACCTCGAGGCCGCCGGCCGGCTGCTGGCCGAGGCCGCTGCGCAGGGGGCTGAACTGGCCGCGCTGCCCGAGTACTTCTGCATCCTGGGGCTGGACGACCGCGCCAAACTGGCCCACGCCGAGAC
>JBBQOR010000101.1:0-6938 GCA_038331055.1 Burkholderiales bacterium | reverse complement strand
CCCGCCCAGCACGCACTGCACCCGAGCCAACCGCGCGAAGGCGAGGAAATAGGTCATGTCGTCCATGCCAATGTCCAGGTACACCAGCAGGTCGAGCTCGAGCGCGGCGATGGTCGAACGTGCGTCAGCGTGGTAGCGCGGCAGCGGCACCTTGCGCCCGCGGTAGGCACGGTAGGTGCCAGCCGTCTCGGTGACGGCAAAGTCCTGCAGCGAGATCAGCGCGACATCGAAACCGGGGTTTACCGACATCGACTCGATCAGCCCCTGGAAACAGTGCGTCACCGGGTGGTCGTTGATGAAGCGGCTCAGGAAGCCGATGCGGATCGGTGCCGACCCGTCGCGCGGCCGCGCCACGTGCGGCGCCTCGAACAGCAGCCCCGGGTGCAACCGCTCGTACATGCGGGCCATCTTCTCCACCAGCGGGCGCACGTCGACCCCGTGGAAGGCGAGGTAGAACATCGAGTTGGCAAACAGGCCCGGGCCCACCACCGAGACCCGCAGCCCATGGGTGTCGATGTCGTCGATGGCGGCCTCGAAGCTGCGCCGAGCCTGGACCAGGGCTTCGGCCGAATCGGCGATCGCCGGCACCATCAGACCGAAGTGGATACGGCGCTCGGTGGTCGGCTCGACCGCCATCGCGGCGGCAAAGCACAGACGCGCCTCGGCCAATTCGTTCATGCCGGCCAGCAACTGGCCGACGGTGTCGAGCAGGAACACCTTGCGCCCGGCCAGCTCACGCGCGCGGCGGTAGTGGTGCAGGGCTTCGTCGACCCGGTGCTGGGCGTGACGGCGCTGGCCGATCGCCAGGTGCGCCTCGGCCGAGGCCGGGTCGAGCTCGAGTGCGCGGGCGAGTGCGGCTTCGGCCTCGTCGGACTGACCCAGCGCCGACAAACTCATGCCGAGACCGGCGTGCCCCGGCGCGAAGCGCGGGTCGGCGGCGATGGCGCTGCGAAAGGCCGCTTCGGCCTCGGTCTCGGGGCCGGTGGCCTGCAGCACCGAGCCGAGGTTGCACCAGACCGCGGCGTCCCGGGGATTCAGGCTGAGCGAGGTGCGCATGGCCGCCACCGCGTCCGCCAGGCGACCCATCGAACGCAGCACCAGCCCGCGGTTGCCGTGCACCGAATGGTTGCCGGCGCCTCCGCGCCGCAGCGCCTCGTCCATCAGGGCCAGCGCCTCATCCAGCCGGCCGCGCGCCTGTGCCAGCAGACCCAGCAGGTGCGGTGCATCGGGGTTGCCCGGCGAGAGCCCCTGCACCCGCCGCACCAGCGCTTCAGCGGCATCGAGCCGGTTCTGCTGGTACTCGCCAAAGGCGCTCATCAGCAGTGCGCCGACGTCGGGCCCCGCGACCGCCTGCGGCATGCGTGCCGCGGTCGGGCCCTCCAGCGGCAGATGGCACTGCTTGTACTTCTTGCCACTGCCGCAGGGGCAGGGATCGTTGCGTCCGACCTTCGACATGGCTTTCTTCGGCTGCGGCACAGCGCCGCCAACCCCATTGTCAACCGCTGCGCGGCACTCGGGCCAGCAGCGCGACACCGGCCAGCACCAGCGCCGTGCCGACCACGATCCACGGCGTGAAAGGCTCGCCCAGCAGCAGCACGCCCAGCGTCAGCGTCGACAGCGGGCCGATCATGCCGGTCTGCGCGGTCAGTGCCGCGCCGATGCGCTCGATGGCCATCATCACCATCAGCACCGGCGCGAAGGTGCACAGCGTGGCGTTGAGCAGCGACAGCCACAGCACCTCGGGCGCCACCAGCGCGGCCTCCAGCGGGCGCAGCAGCAGGAACTGCGCGATGCACAGCACGCAGGCCACGCTGGTGGCCCATCCGGTCAGGCGCAGCGCGCCCAGGCGCTGCACTACCTCGCCGCTGTAGGCCAGGTAGATCGCATAGGCCACCGCGCTGCCGAACACCAGCGCCGAACCGAGCACGGTATCGCGCCCCTGCAGCGACAGCTCCTGCCCGAACACCAGCGCCACGCCGACATAACTGACGGCCAGCGCCGCGCCATGGCGCCAGTCGACCCGGCGGCCGAACAGCAGCCAACCCAAGAGCAGCACCAGCGTCGGGTTGAGGTACAGGATCAGCCGCTCCAGGCCGGCGCTGATGTACTGCAGGCCGAGAAAGTCGAGAAAGCTCGCCAGGTAGTAGCCGCAGAAACCCAGGCCCAGCACGGCCAGCCGGTCACGGCCGGACAGCGCCGCGCGGCCGCGCCCGGCCCACCAGGCCAGCAGCAGGAACAGCGGCAGCGCAAAGAGCATGCGGTACATGATCAGGGTCACCGCGTCCACGCCATGGCGGTAGGCCAGCTTGACGATGATCGCCTTGGCCGAGAAGGCCACCGCGCCTGCGGCCGCCAGCAGCAGGCCGCTGCTGCGCCTGTCGGCCGCCACGTGGTTCACGTGCCGCGATCCTCGGGCGAATTGCGCTGCAGCCCGTAGGCCGAGGACAGGTCGTGCCAGCCGAGCGTGCGGTAGATGCCGATCGCCACGTCCCCCGGGTCGGCCGCCATGTAGACCGCGCCGGCACCCCATTGCCCGAGCGCGAAGCGGCCGACTGCGTGGACCAGCGCGGAGCACAGCCCGCGGCGGCGATAGGCCGGGTGCGTGACGACGCGCTGGAATCGCGCCGACGCGCCGGGTGCCGCGGCGCTGCGCATCAGCCCGCAGGTGGCGGCAAGGTGGCCGTCGCAGAAGAGGCCGAACCAGTGCAGCAGCCCCGCCGCCTCCATCGACCGGTAGCGCGCCCCCTGCAGGCGCAGGTAGGCGCGGTAGCCCTCGGGCTCGAAGGCGCCGGCATCGGTGCCCTCGAGGTCGTACAGCGCTTCGGCCTCGGCGGCCAGGTCAAGCCTGCGCACTGCGGTCGAGCCGCGCGCCGCACGCACCGGCGCGCGCAGGCTGCCCGGCACGAGTTGCAGCATGCGCGTCTGCACGAGCTTGAAACCATCGGCCGTCCACTCTTCCAGTGCCCGCCCGTCCCAGGCCGCGGCGACGCCGATCGCGACAATGCGCGAGGCCGGCTGCCGGTGCTCGATCTCGGCACCGAAGCGATGCAGGATGAAGTCGGTATCCCAGCCCGGGCGCAGGTCAGCGATGCGCATGGTGTGCCCGGGCCACGGTTTCAGCGGGAGTTCAGCGGGAGTTCAGCGCGAGTTCAGCGCGGCTCGACGTGTCGCGACACCGCGACCTGCTCGCCCAGCAGCCCGCGCGGACGCCAGACCAGCATCAGCGCGATCAGCACGCCGATGAGCACCACCTGCAGCGCCGCGGCGCGTGCCTGCTCGGCCTGCGGCACCACGCCGCGCAGGGCACCGCCGGCCACCGCCCAGAAGCCCCACACCAGGTAGGCGCCGAGGATGGCGCCGCGGTTGTTGCCCGAGCCGCCGACGATCAGCATTGCCCATAGCTGGAAGGTGAGGATCGGCAAGAAGTCCTCGGGCGCAATGAAGCCGACGAAGTGCGCGTAGGCGGCGCCGCCCAGGCCCATCAGCGCCGAGCCGATGACGAAGCTCTGCAGGCGCAGCACGAAAGCGCGTTTGCCCAGCGCCGCCGCCGCTTCCTCGTCTTCGCGCACGGCGCGCAGTGCGCGGCCCCAGGGGCTGGCGACCAGCCGCTCCAGCGCCACGTAGGCCAGCAGCAGCGTGGCCACCAGCGCCAGATAGGCCAGCGTCCACTCCTGCCCGGTGCCCAGCCAGCCCTGCAGCGGCTTGGGGATGAAGTGCACACCGAACGGGCCACCGGTCAGCACCGTCAGGTTCAGCGCTGCGAGTTGCACCACGACCGCGATGCCGAAGGTGGTGATGGCCAGGTAGTCGTGGCGCAAACGCAGCGCCGCCAGGCCGACCAGCAAACCGGCCAGACCCGAGGTGAGCATCGCCGCCAACCAGCCGGCGGCGACGGGCCAGTCGAAGCCGCCCAGCCTTTCGGGTGTGGGCGGCGTGGTCAGGATGGCCGAGGTATAGGCCCCGATGGCCACGAAGCCGGCCACGCCGACGTTGAACAGGCCGGTGAAGCCCCACTGCAGATTGAGCCCGAGCACGATGATCGCGAAGCAGCTCGCGAAGACCAGGAAGAAGCCGGCATAGGACAGTACGCCTTGCAGATCCATGCTCAGCTCTTCTCGCCGAAGAGGCCGGTCGGACGCACCAGCAGGATGGCGATGAGCACCACGAAGGCCGCGGCGGCGCGCCACTCGGCGCCGACCAGCGTGACCGCAGCGCTCTCGGCCAGGCCGACGATCAGCCCGCCCAGCACCGCACCCCAGACCGAGCCGATGCCGCCCAGGATGGCGGCGGCAAACAGCGGCAGCAGCAGGTCCAGCCCGATGGTCGGACGGATCTGCACCGTCAGGCCGACGAACACACCGGCCACCGCCGCCAGCGCGCCGCCGATCAGCCAGGTGGCGCGCAGCACCCGCTCGGGGTCGATGCCGCTGATGCGCGCCAGCGCCGGGTTGTGGGCGGTGGCGCGCATAGCGCGGCCCAGCGTGCTGCGGCTCAGGAACAGGTGCACCGCGACGACGATCAGCAGCGCCAGCAGCAGCACGAACAGCTGGTCGGGCGTGAAGCGCAAGCCGCCGTACACGCTGCGCGGCAGAAACGGGATGCCGATCTGCAGCGCCTGCGCGTAGTACTGCGGGATGCCGCCGTAGAGAAAGAACAGCGCGTTGCGCAGCGCCAGCGCAGCGCCGAAACTGGCGATGACGAGCGTGATCGCGCCTTGCACGCGCAGGCGGCGAAACAGCGTCCAGTCCAGCGCCCAGGCCATCAGCGCGGTGACCAACATCGCCACGGCCAGCGCAGCCACCAGCGGCCAGCCAAAAGACAGCGGCGCGAACGGCGCGGCCCAACCCGTGGCGTCAGCCGCCGAGGCGCCGCCGATGGCGACGAAGGCCGCCAGCGCGCTCAGCGCCAGGTAGGCGCCCCAGGCGAGAAACTCGCCATGCGCGAAGTTGGCGAAGCGCAGGATCGAGAAGGTCAGCGTGAGGCCGATCGCGCCGAGCGCGATCACCGAACCCACGATCAGCCCGTCGGCAACGACTTGCAGCATCAGAGGGCTCCGGCGGGAGCGGTCACCGACCGCCGCCCGAGGTACAGCTCGGCCAGCCGCGGATCGCCCTGCAGCTGCGCGGCCGGGCCCACGACGCGCTCGATCCCCTCGACGAGCACCGCGGCGCGGTCGGCCACCGCGAGGGCTGACTTGACGTTCTGCTCCACCAGCACGATGGCCACGCCCTCGTCGCGGATCACGCGCAGCGACAGGAACACCTCACCCACCAGGCGTGGCGACAGCCCCGCCGAAGGCTCGTCCAGCACCAGCACCGCGGGCGGGAGGATCAGCGCGCGGGCGATCGCCAGCATCTGCCGCTGGCCGCCCGAGAGCCGCCCCGCGCGCAGGCTGCGCTGGCGGTCCAGGTCGGGGAAGCGGCGGTAGAGCTCGGGCAGCCGCTGGCGCGGCTTGACGCCCTGCAGCGCCGCGGCGAGCTCGAGGTTCTCGGCCACCGTCAGGTTGGCGAACACGTTCTCGGTCTGCGGCACGAAGGCCAGGCCCAGCGCCAGCCGGCGGTGCGCCGGCACCTGCGTGATGTCAGCACCCTGCAGCAGCACGCGGCCGGCGCTCACCGCCACCAGCCCGGCAACCGCCTTGACCAGCGTGGACTTGCCCGCGCCGTTGGGGCCCAGCAGCGCCAGGATCTCACCGGCCTCGACCTGCAGGCTCGCGCCACGCACGATCGGCAGGCCCGGCTCGTAGCCCGCCTGCAGGGTCTCGATGACCAGTGCGGCTGCCATCACGCCGCCATCACGAGGCAATCACGAGGGCAATCACGAGGCATTCACGAGGCAATCACGCCGCCGCGCCCAGATACGCCTCGACGACGCGCGGGTCGCGCAGCACGTCGTCGGCCCGGCCCTGCGCCAGCAGCCGCCCTTCGGCCATCACCATCACCGGCTGGCACAGCGTGGCGATGAGGTCCATGTTGTGCTCGATGATCAGGAAGGTGGTGCCGCTGCGGTTGAGCTGCGCGATCAGGCCGACGATCTTCTGCAGCAGCACCGGCGCGACACCTGCGCCGGGCTCGTCGAGCAGCACGATCTTCGGTCCGTCGGCCATCACGCGCGCCAACTCCAGCAGCTTGCGCTGGCCGCCAGACAGCACGGCCGCTGGCTGCGCCGCCAGTGCGGCGAGGCCGACGAAATCGAGCCATTGCATCGCCACCTCACGCAGGCCGCGCTCTTCGCGCGCCACCGCGCCGCCAGGCAGCCAGTTGGCCCAGAAACGCTCCCCCTGCTGGCCGCGCGGCGCCAGCATCACGTTCTCGAGCACCGACATCTGCGCGAACGGCCGCGGGATCTGGAAGGTGCGCGCCATGCCGGCTGCGAACACGCGGTCAGGCCGTGCGCCGTCGATGCGCGTGCCATCCAGCAGCACCCGCCCGCCGCTGGGCCGCAGCGCACCGGCCAGGCAGTTGAACAGCGTGGTCTTGCCGGCGCCGTTGGGGCCGATCAAGCCCGTGATGCTGCCGCGCCCGACGGTGAAAGAGACGCCGTTCACGGCCCGGTGGCCGTCGAAGACTTTGGTAACCTCGCGCGCTTCGAGCAAGACGGCCGCTCCTGGATTCGACGGGGGCGGAGAATAACCGGGAAGGGTGTGGCGGCATGGCCGACGAGTTGAGTTCTGGCGCCTTGCCCACCCCGTCCAGCGCGGCTGTGTCGGCCGACGACGGCTTCGAGCTGTTCGACCTGCGTGTCGAGGTGGTGGCCCCGGCGGGTGCCAGGATCCACTGCAACGCGAGGCCCGGCGACTGGTTCGAATTGCGCGGCGAGGTGCTGCACCTGCCGCCCGGCCAGGGCTTCTCGATCTACTCGCTGGCCGCCCTGCTGCCGCTGCTGCCGGCCAAACAGCGGCCTACGCATCCGAACGACTGGATGAGCACCGACGCCGA
>JBBQOR010000100.1:0-6948 GCA_038331055.1 Burkholderiales bacterium | reverse complement strand
ATGGGCTCCATCAGCGACGCCTTGGCGAGCAGCATGGCCTTCTCTGCGCTGCCCCCGATGCCGATTCCCAGCATGCCCGGCGGGCACCAGCCCGCGCCCATCGTCGGCACGGTCTTCAGCACCCAGTCGACCAGGCTGTCGCTCGGGTCGAGCATCGCGAACTTGCTCTTGTTCTCGCTGCCGCCGCCCTTGGCCGCCACGTTCACGTCCACCGTGTCGCCGGGCACCACCGTCATGTGGATCACCGCCGGCGTGTTGTCGCCGGTGTTCCTGCGCTCGAACTGCGGGTCGGCCACGATCGAGGCACGCAGCTTGTTCACCGGGTCGAGGTAGCCGCGACGCACGCCTTCATTCACGGCGTCCTCGATCGAGCCGCTGAAGCCCTCGAAACGCACGTTCATGCCGATCTTCAGGAACACGTTGACGATGCCGGTGTCCTGGCAGATCGGCCGCCGGCCCTCGGCGCACATGCGCGAGTTGGTCAGGATCTGCGCGATCGCGTCCTTCGCCGCCGGGCCCTGCTCGGCCTGGTAGGCGCGCGCCAGGTGGGTGATGTAGTCGGCCGGGTGGTAGACGCTGATGTACTGCAGCGCGGCGGCAACCGACTCGATGAGATCGGCCTGGGTGATGGTCGTGGGCATGGCGGCTCGCAGGCGCGGCTCGGGGCTGAGCCGAAGATTCCCAGTTTAGCGACGCCACGCCGGCGCGCCGCGAACAGAAGCGCGTCCTGGTCGCCGAAGGCCGTCTGGGCCAGGATCAGCCTCAGGGTCAGCGACAGTTGCAGCCAGCGGCTGGCGCAGGTCAGCGAGAGCAGCGGCGCCATCCGGGCGGTCCAGGTCACAACTTCAGGTGTCATGAGAAACCGCAAAGGGCAGGCTCCTGGCGATGTCTTAAATTCCAGGGCCTGCCCCCCACCGCAGCCCGACCGCGCTATGGAGACACCACCATGACCAGCCCACCGAGAGCCACCACCTTGTCCACCTACCTGCCACCACCCGCGCTGGCCGCCGCCGCGTACGTCAGCGGGATGCCCGCCTACGAGGCGCTGTGTCAGGAAGCCGAGGCTGACTACGAGGGCTACTGGGCACGCCTGGCGCGCGAGTTGCTGGGCTGGAAGCGGCCGTTCACCAAAGTGCTCAACGACAGCCAGGCCCCTTTCTACAAGTGGTTCGAGGACGGGCTGCTCAATGTCAGCTGGAACTGCCTGGATCGCCACGTCGAGAGCGGGCTGGGCGAGAAGACCGCGCTGATCGTCGAGGCCGACGACGGCGCCGTCACGCGCCTGAGCTACCGCGAGCTGCTGGCACTGGTCAGCCGCTTCGCCAACGTGCTCAAGTCCTGCGGCGTCAAGAAGGGCGACCGCGTGGTGATCTACATGTCGATGGGCGCCGAGGGCGTGGCGGCGATGCAGGCCTGCGCGCGCATCGGCGCCACCCACTCGGTGGTCTTCGGCGGCTTCAGTGCGCAGAGCCTGCGCGACCGCATCGAAGACGCCGGCGCGGTGATGGTGATCACCGCCGACCAGCAGATGCGCGGCGGCAAGGCGCTGCCGCTGAAGGCCATCGTCGACGAGGCGCTGGCGATGCCCGGCACCGGCTCGATCAGCCATGTGCTGGTGCACCGCCGCACCGGCGGCAGCGTCGGCTGGACCGAGGGCCGCGACCACTGGCTGGGCGATCTGCTGGCGAAGGCCGACAGCGTCTGCGAGCCCGAGTGGGTGGAGGCCGAGCACCCTCTCTTCCTTCTCTACACCAGCGGCTCCACCGGCAAGCCCAAGGGCGTGCAGCACAGCAGCGGCGGCTACCTGCTGCACGCGGCGCTGACCACCAAGTGGACCTTCGACCTCAAGCCGGACGACGTGTTCTGGTGCACCGCCGACATCGGCTGGGTCACGGGCCACACCTACATCACCTACGGCCCGCTGGCACAGGGCGGCACAGAGATCGTCTTCGAGGGCGTGCCCACCTACCCCGACGCCGGCCGCTTCTGGCAGACCATCGAGAAGCACAAGGTGACGGTGTTCTACACCGCGCCGACCGCCATCCGCTCGCTGATCAAGGCGGCCGAGGGCAACGCGGCCGTGCACCCGCGACGCTCTGACCTGAGCAGCCTGCGCATCCTGGGCTCGGTGGGCGAGCCGATCAATCCTGCGGCCTGGGAGTGGTATCACCGCGAGGTGGGTGGCGGGCGCTGCCCCGTCGTCGACACCTTCTGGCAGACGGAGACCGGCGGCCACATGATCACACCGCTGCCGGGTGCCACGCCGCTGGTGCCGGGTTCGTGCACCCTGCCCTTCCCCGGCATTGCAGCGGCAGTGGTCGACGAGACCGGCAAAGAGGTGCCGTGGGGCCAGGGCGGCCTCCTGGTCGTCAAGAAGCCGTGGCCCGGCATGATCCGCACCATCTGGGGCGACCCCGAGCGCTACAAGAAAAGCTACTACCCGGCCGACTTCCAGGGCCAGGTCTACCTGGCCGGCGACGGCGCCATCCGCGACGTCAAGACAGGCTACTTCACGATCACCGGCCGCATCGACGACGTGCTCAACGTCAGCGGCCACCGCATGGGCACGATGGAGATCGAGTCGGCACTGGTCAGCTGCACCGAGCTGGTGGCCGAGGCGGCCGTGGTCGGTCGGCCCGACGACACCACCGGCGAGGCGATCTGCGCCTTCGTCGTGCTCAAGCGCTCGAGGCCGACCGGCGACGAGGCGAAGAAGATCGCCAACGAGTTGCGCAACTGGGTGGCCAAGGAGATCGGCCCGATCGCCAAGCCCCGGGACATCCGCTTCGGCGACAACCTGCCCAAGACACGTTCGGGCAAGATCATGCGCCGTCTGCTGCGCTCGGTCGCCCGCGGCGAAGCCATCACACAGGACATCTCGACGCTGGAAAACCCGGCGATCCTGGAGCAGTTGGCGCAGACCAACTGATTCAGGCCGCGCAGCGCGAAGCGCGGCGCGGCGACGGGCTCGGGGCCTGCTCATATCGCGCAGCGATGTGAGCAGGCACCAAAACCCGGCGATCCTGGAGCAGCTGGCGCAGACCAACTGATATCAGCGCAGCGTCAGCACCCAGGCGGCCAGCCGCTGGGCCTCTTGCGGCGTGAGCTTGTGGTTGGCCGGCATCGGCACGACACCCCAAGAACCCGCACCGCCGGCCTGGATCTTGGCCGACAGCCGAGCCACCGCTTCGGGCTGCCCCTTGTAGCGCGCCGCGACGTCGCGCAAGGCCGGGCCGACCAGCTTGCGCTCCACCGCGTGGCAGCCCAGGCACTGCCGCTGGCGCGCCAGTTCTTCGCTGGCCCAGACCGTCGAGGCCGACCCGATGGCCCACAGCAGCAGACAGACGCTGGTCATCCCGCGCACGGCGCGCAGCCAGCAGCTTGCGCCATGTCGGTCCACCGGTGGGATACTGTGCGCACCGCTTTGCGGGCCTGCACAAGAGCGCGTCACGATGGCTTTCCTGATCCTGGGCATCGTTTTGCTGGTGCTGAAATTCTTCGAGTTCGGCTGGGTCGCCGGCTGGCCCTGGTGGGTGGTGCTGGCCCCGTTCGGCCTGGCCGTGCTGTGGTGGGCTATCGCCGACTCGATCGGCCTGACGCAACGGCGCGCGATGCAGAAGATGGAAAAGCGCAAGACCGATCGGCGCGAACGCCAGCTCGAAGATCTGGGGCTGAAGCCGCGTCCGCGGCGCGGCGTGCGCGGCCTGCGCGACAGCACCTTCCAGGCCGATGACGCCCCGAAGGGCGACCAGCGCGGCAAACCGCCGCGCTGAGGCTCGCCGCTGTCAGAGGTCGAGCACCGCGCCGGTGCTGGCACTCGACGCGTTTTTCGCGAACTTGCCCAGCACACCCCGCGTGTAACGCGGCGACGGCGGTGTCCAGGCGGCGCGGCGCCGGGCGATCTCGTCCTCGGCCACGTTCAGGCTCAGCAGCAGTTGGTGCGCATCGATGGTGATCGAGTCGCCCTCGTGGATCAAGGCGATCAACCCGCCCGCGCTGGCCTCTGGCGTCACGTGACCGACCACCATGCCCCAGGTGCCGCCCGAGAAACGGCCGTCGGTGATCAGGCCCACGCTCTCGCCCAGGCCCGGGCCGATCAGCGCGCTGGTCGGTGCCAGCATCTCGGGCATGCCCGGCGCGCCTTTCGGGCCCAGGTAGCGCAGGACCATCACGTCGCCGGCCTTGATGCGGCTGTCCATGATCGCGGCCAGCGCGCTCTGCTCGTCGTCGAAGACCCGCGCCGGGCCGGTGATGACGGGGTTTTTCAGGCCGGTGATCTTGGCCACGCTGCCATCGGGGCTGAGGTTGCCCTTCAGGATGGCCAGGTGCCCGTGGTCGTACATCGGGTTGTCTATCGGGCGGATCACCTGCTGGTCGGCACGCAGCTCGGGCACATCGGCCAGGTTGCCGGCCACCGTCTTGCCGGTGATCGTCATGCAGTCGCCGAACAGCAAGCCGGCGTCGAACAGCACCTTCATCACCGCCGGAATGCCACCCGCGCGGTGCAGATCGATCGCCAGGTTGCGGCCGCTGGGCTTGAGATCGCACAGCACCGGCACACGGCGCCGCACACGCTCGAAGTCATCGATGGTCCATACCACCTCGGCCGCGTGTGCGATCGCCAGGAAGTGCAGCACCGCGTTGGTCGATCCGCCGGTCGCCATGATCACGGCGACCGCGTTCTCGATGCTTCGGCGCGTGACGATGTCGCGCGGCTTCAGATCGGCCTTCACTGCCTCGACCAGCACACGCGCGGCTTCGGCGGTGTGGGCGACGATCGGCTCTTCGACGTTGGCCATCGTGGAGGCGAACGGCAGGCTCATGCCCAGCGCCTCGAAGGCCGAACTCATCGTGTTGGCCGTGTACATGCCGCCGCACGAGCCGCTGCCGGGAATGGCCCGGCGTTCGATCTGGCAGAAGTCTTCTTCGCTCATGCGCCCGGCGGAGAACTGGCCGACGGCCTCGAACACGCTGATGATGTTCAGGTCTTCGCCCTTGTAGCGGCCGGGCAGGATGGTGCCGCCGTAGACGTAGATCGAGGGCACGTTGGCGCGCAGCATGCCCATCATGCCGCCGGGCATGTTCTTGTCGCAGCCGCCGATCACCAGCACGCCGTCCATCCACTGGCCGCCGACGCAGGTCTCGACGCAATCGGCGATCACCTCGCGCGAGACCAGGCTGTACTTCATGCCCTCGGTGCCCATCGCCATGCCGTCGCTGATGGTGGGCGTGCCGAAGATCTGCGGGTTGGCGCCATGCGCCTTCAGCGCGTCGACGGCCGCGTCGGCCAGCCGCTGCAGGCCCGAGTTGCAGGGCGTGATCGTCGAGTGGCCGTTGGCCACGCCGATCATCGGCTTGCCGAAGTCGCCTTCGGTATAGCCCATGCCGTAGTACATCGAGCGATTGGGCGCGCGCGCGACGCCTTCGGTGATGTTCTTCGAGCGGCGGTTGGATGCGGACATCGGGGAAACCTCTTCCATGCGGGTGGACTGAAGGAACCACTATAGCCCGCACGTATCATCTGCCGCCATGCTGATGCACCCGCAGTTCAACCCGGTGGCGCTGGCTCTCGGGCCCGTCCAAATCCACTGGTACGGCCTGACCTATCTGGTCGCCTTCGTCGCCTTCTTCGCACTGGCAGCCCGCCGCGCGCGCCACGAACCCTACGCCAGCGCGGGCTGGAAGCGCAGGGATGTCGAAGACCTGCTGTTCTTCGGCGTGCTGGGTGTGATCGTGGGCGGGCGGCTCGGCTACGCGCTCTTCTACAAGCCCGGCCAGTACATCGACAACCCGCTGGAGGCGTTGATGCTCTGGAAGGGCGGCATGTCCTTTCACGGCGGGCTGCTGGGTGTGCTGGCCGCGATGGCGCTGTACGCGCGCCGCCGAAGCCGTCCCTTCCTGCAGGTGACCGACCTGATCGCGCCCTGCGTGCCGCTGGGGCTGGCCAGCGGGCGCATCGGCAACTTCATCAACGGTGAGTTGTGGGGGCGTGCGGCCGACCCATCACTGCCCTGGGCGATGGTCTTCCCGCAAAGCGGCACGCTGCTGCCGAGGCACCCATCGCAGCTGTACCAGTTCGCGCTCGAAGGCCTGTTGCTGTTCGTGCTGTTGTGGCTGTACGCGCGGCGCCCGCGCGGCCTGGGTCAGGTGTCGGGCGCCTTCCTGGTGGGTTACGGCCTGCTGCGCTTCACGGCAGAGTTCTTCCGCGAACCCGACAGCTTTCTCGGCCTGCTGGCGCTCGGCATGAGCATGGGCCAGTGGCTGTGTCTGCCGATGATCGCCGCGGGCGTTTGGCTGTGGATGCGCGGGCGGGCGCTCGAGGCGTCAAGAACATGAACACCAACACCACCCCCGCGGCGCGCATCGTCTTCCTCGACACCGAGACCACCGGCCTGGAGGCGAGCGGCGGCGACCGCCTGGTCGAGATCGGCTGTCTGGAAATGGTCAATCGCCGGCTGACCGGCCGCCAGTTCCAGCGCTACCTGAACCCCGGGCGCCCGAGCAACCCCGAGGCACAGCGTGTGCACGGGTTGAGCGACGACTTTTTGGCCACGCAGCCGGGCTTCGCCTCGGTGGCTGACGAGTTGCTGGCCTTCGTCGCCGACGCCGAAGTGGTGATTCACAACGCGGCCTTCGACGTCGGCTTCATCGACGCCGAACTGGCACGCATCGGCCGCCCGCCGCTGGCCGGCGCGGTGGTGCAGATCACCGACAGCCTGCGCCTGGCGCGCGAGACCTATCCGGGCAAGTCCAACTCGCTCGATGCACTGTGCCGCCGCCTGGAGGTGGACGCCAGCACACGCACGCTGCACGGTGCGCTGCTCGATGCCGGGCTGCTGGCCGAGGTCTTCATCCGCATGACGCGGGGCCAGGACTCGCTGGTCATCGATGCCGGCAGCGAAGCCCACGCCCCCGGCCGCGCGGCGGCCCAACGGGTTGACCTGTCGC
>JBBQOR010000099.1:0-6979 GCA_038331055.1 Burkholderiales bacterium | reverse complement strand
CTGTTCGTCGCCTACTACTTCGTCTTCGAGACGCGGCTGGCGCTGGGCAACAGCGTGCTGGTGATGGTGTTGTTCACGCTCTCGCTGGACCTCGTGCTGGGCTACGCCGGCATCGCGACGCTGGGCCACGCGCTGTTCTTCGGCCTCGGCGCCTACACCGCGGGCATCGTGATCGTGGCCGGCTGGCCCGAGCCGGTCAGCGGACTGCTGCTGGCGGCCATGGTGGCCGCGCTGTTCGCCGTGCTCACGGGCTCGCTGCTGCTGCACCTGCAAGGCAACACCCTGCTCATGCTCACGCTCGCGTTCCTGGTGCTGGCCTACGAGGTGGCCAACAAGTGGACCGGCCTGACCGGCGGCGACGATGGCCTGCAGGGCGTCGCGGCAACGCCGCTGCTGGGTCTCTTCCCCTTTGACCTGCGCGGGCAGACGCGCTACTGGTACGCACTGGTGCTGCTGTTCGCGCTGTTCCTGCTCGCCCGGGCTATCGCCACTTCGCAGTTCGGGCTCGCGCTCAAGGGCATCCGCGAGAACGCCGGGCGCATGCGCGCGATGGGCGTGCCGGTGCGCCGCCATCTGGTGGTCATCTACGCCATTGCCGGCGCAATGGCCGGCGCCGCCGGTGCTGTCTCTGCACACTCCACGGGGTTCGTCGGCCTCGACACGCTGGCCATTGCGCTCTCGGCCAACGCGCTGGTGATGCTGGTGCTCGGCGGCTGGGGCCGCCTGTACGGGGCCATCGTCGGCGCCACGGTGTATGTCGTGCTTCACCACTTCGCCTCGAACTGGAACCCCTTCCACTGGATGTTCCTGGTGGGTGCGGCACTGATCCTGGTGGTGCGTTTCGGCAAGGGCGGGCTGCTGGGCCTGGCTGATCGTTTGCGCGAGCGCCTCGCGCGGCGCAAGGATGCCCCGAGATGAGCACCCCTCAGGCCCCTGCGCTGGCAGTGCGCGGTATCCACCGGAGCTTCGGCGCACTCGTCGTGGCGCGCGACATCCACCTCGAGTTACCCACAGGCGCACGCCACGCGCTCATCGGCCCCAACGGCGCGGGCAAGACCACGCTGGTGAACATGATCACCGGCGCGCTGCGCCCGGACAGCGGCTCCGTCACCCTTCTCGGCGAGGACATCACCTCCCTGCCCGCCACACGCACCGTGCCGCGCGGCCTGGTGCGCACCTTCCAGATCACCAACCTGTTCCCGAAACTCCGGGTGTGGGAGAACCTGGCGCTGGCCGTGGCGAGCCGCACGGGCGCCGACCGCCAGATGTTCAGGCCGCTGTCGCGGCAGACGGCGGTGCTGGACGAGGCGGCCCAGCTGGCAGAACAGGTCCACCTGGGGCCCGACATCGGGCGCTACGTACAGGAGCTGCCCTACGGCCGCCAGCGCCTCGTGGAGCTGGCGATCGCGCTGGCGCTGCGCCCGAAGGTGCTGCTGCTCGACGAGCCGGCCGCCGGCGTGCCATCGATGGAGACCGGCCAGCTGCTGGAGGTGCTTCAGGCGCTGCCGGCGTCGATGACGATCCTGATGATCGACCACGATATGGACCTCGTCTTCCGCTATGCGCAGCGCATCACAGTCCTGGTGGGCGGTGCGGTGCTCACCGAAGGCACGCCCGATGAAATCCGCGGCGACGAGCGCGTGCGCGACGTCTACCTGGGCCGTCGCCGCGCATGAGCCCGCAGGCCATTCTTTCGCTGCAAGGGCTGACGGCCGGCTACGGGCAGACGGTCATCATCGAGGATGTTTCGCTCGAGCTGGCGCTGGGCTCGTGCCTGGCGGTGCTCGGCCGCAATGGCGTCGGCAAGTCGACCCTGCTTCGCACCATCATGGGCATGACACGGGTGCACCGTGGCCACATGCGCGTGGGTGGCGAGGACCTGGTCGCCGTCCCGGTGTACCGCCGCTCGCGCGCAGGCCTGGGCTTCGTGCCGCAGGAGCGCGAAGTCTTCAAGTCCTTGAGCGTCGAAGAGAACCTGCGCATTTCGCAGCGCCCGGGACACTGGAGCGTTCAGACCGTCTGCGAGCTCTTTCCGCGCCTGACCGAGCGCCGCACGAACCTGGGCAGCCAGCTCTCGGGCGGCGAGCAGCAGATGCTGGCCATAGCCCGGGCGCTGGTGGGCAACCCGAGGGTGCTTCTGATGGACGAGCCCTCAGAAGGCCTGGCGCCCGTCATCGTGGAGCAGGTCTTCGAGGCTCTTGCGCGCATACGCGAGCGCCGCGACATGGCCATCGTGCTGGTGGAACAGCACTCGGCAATCGCGCTGGAGTTCTCCGAGCGGGCCGCGGTGATGGACCGTGGGCGCATCGTGTTCGAAGGCCCGAGCCTCGAGTTGCGCGACGACCCAGAGCGCCTGGGCCGCATCATGGGGTTCACACATTGACAGATTCAACACTTCAGGACGCACGATGACCAGCGAAGCGCAACGCTTTACGTGGCCGGGCAACAGGCTGCAACACATCCCCTTCGGCATCTTCACCGACGCGCAGGTCTACCAGGAGGAGCAGGAGCGCATCTTCCGCGGCGCGACGTGGTCATACCTGTGCCTGGAGGCCGAGATCCCCAACCCTGGGGACTTCAGGACACTCTTCGTGGGCGACACCCCGGTGGTGGCCAACCGCGCCCAGGACGGCTCGCTGCACGCCTTCGTCAACCGCTGCGCGCACCGCGGCGCGATCGTGCGGCGCGAGCCCTTTGGCAATGCGAAGGACCATGTCTGCGTCTATCACCAGTGGTGCTACGACCAGCGCGGCAAGCTGGTGGGCGTGCCCTTCAAGCGCGGCGTCAAGGGCCTGGGCGGCTTCCCCAAGGACGCCATGAGCGAGGAGCTCAGGATGCGGCCGCTGCGCGTGGAAAGCTACCGCGGCGCCGTATTCGGCACCTTCTCCGACGATGTGCTGCCGCTGGCGGAGTACCTCGACCCGCAGTTCACCGCCCACCTCGACCGGCTGCTGACGCGGCCCGTCGAGGTGCTTGGCTATCAGCGCCAGGTCATCCGGGGCAACTGGAAGCTTTACTGCGAGAACGTGCGTGACCCCTATCACGGCGGCCTGCTTCACCTGTTCCAGGTGACCTTCGGCCTGTACCGCAACACCCAGGTCGGCGGCACGCGCATCAGCGCGCTTAAGGGCCACAACATTTCCTACAGCCTGCAGGGCACGGACAAGGTCGATGCGAAGCAGGCGCACGCCGACGTGGGCACGTACCGCGAAGGGTTCCAGCTGCGCTGCCCCGAACTGCTCTCGTACCAGGACGAGTATGGCGACCGCTGTGGCCTGTCGATCATGTCGGTGTTTCCCAACGCGGTGTTCCACCAGATCAGCAACAGCCTGGCCACGCGCCAGATCCGTCCGCGGGGGCCGCACGAGTTCGAGCTTTACTGGACATACTACGGCTACAAGGACGACACGCCCGAGATGCGCGAGCACCGGCTCGACCAGGCCAACCTCGCCGGCCCTGCAGGATTGGTGTCGATGGAGGACGGCGAAGCCATCGAGCTCGTCCACCGAAGCATCCGCGCCGACCCGGATCAGCACTCGTTCGTCGCCATGGGCGGTGACGAGCCGATCGAGACCGGCACCATCCTCGTGAGCGAGATCCCGATCCGCGGCTTCTGGAAGCAGTACACGCAGACCATGGGCATCCCCGCCGGGAGCGAAGCGTGAACGCCGCCTTGCAGCTCGAGGTGCAGGATCTCTACGCGCGCTACGCCCGCGCCATCGACGACGGCCAGTTCGACGACTGGATGGCGCTGTTCGACAGCCAGTGCGGCTACCACATCATCCCGCGCGAGAACGTGCAGCGCGGCCTGCAGCTGCCCATCGTGCGTTGCCGCACCCGCGACATGTTGGCCGACCGCATCGTCTCGCTGCAGCAGGCCAACATCTACAACATCCACAACGACCGCCACATGGTCGCCAACGTGACCGTGCTGGCCGCGGAAGGCGAAGCCGTCTCCGCCGAGGCCGACTTCGTCGTCTTCCAGACTGATTCGGAAGGCCAGAGCCGACTCTTCGCCACAGGCCGCTACCGCACGCACCTGGTGCGCCGGGAGGGCCGGCTCATGCTGCGAGAGCAGACCGTCATCCTGGACACGGCCGCCGTGCCGACGCTGATGGCCACCCCCATCTGAAACAGACAAGAAAGAGAGACCCATGATGCAGACCCATGTCCGATGCGGACGCCTATTCACCGGCCACGCTGACACCGCCGAAGAACACCAGACCGTCATCGTCGAGAACGGACGCGTGAAGGCTGTGCTGCCCTCCGCAAGTGCCCCGCCGCCGGGGCCTTCGGACATCGTCGTCGATCACTCCACCCGCTTCGTGATGCCCGGGCTGATCGACGTCCACACCCACATCTCGTACGGAGACGCCAAGTCGCAGGAGGACATCGACCTGTACGCCTCGATGGAGTTCCGCACCCTGCGCGCGATGATCGCGGCGCAGAAGGTCATGCGTGCCGGCTTCACATCCTTTGTCGACCCGGCCTCATCGGGGCTGGTCGCCGCAGCCGTGCGTGACGCCATCGAGGTGGGGCTGTTCAAGGGCCCGCGCATCACCTGCTCGAGCCGTGCACTCACCAGCCCGCAGGGGCTGTACGACTGGTATCCGCGCTGGATCGGCTGCCCCAGCACCTCCACGGGCGTCATCGTCGAGTCCACCGAACGCGCCATCCACGAGATTCGAGGGCAGGTCAAGGACGGCGTGGACATCATCAAGTTCGCGATGGATGGCATCCTCACCGCCCACCCCAAGGGCCTGGTGGCCGCTTTCACCGAAGACGAGACCCGCCGCATGGTGGCCGAAGTGCACCGCCTGGGCAAGCGCGGCGCCTGCCACGCGCGCGGCGCAGAGGCCACGCTGTACAGCGCACGCGCGGGCATGGACATCATCTTCCATGCCTCGCACATCGACCAGGAGGCTGCTGACGAGATCGTCCGCAACGGGTGCTATGTCTGCCCGACGCTGGCGCTGCTGGTCAACAACATCGAGTTTGCGCAACCGACCGACGCCGTGACCAGCTGGTGGCCCGACATCCAGAAGCGCGAGCTCGACGCAGCCATCGACAGCTACGAGTTGCTCGTGCGCGCGGGCGCCAAGTTCCTTGTCGGCTCCGAGGCGGGCTTTGCCGTCACGCCGTACGGCGAGTGGAACGCCAAGGAGCTGGAGATCATGGTGGCCTACGCCGGCGTGAGCCCGGCGCGTGCGTTGCGCGACGCCACCGTCACCAACGCGGAGGTGCTGCGCGACGGTCATCAGCTCGGTGGGCTGGTGCCCGGCAAGTGGGCCGACATGATTGCCGTCGACGGCGACCCGCTCGAGGACATCGGCGTGCTCTACCGCCAAGGCGCCATCGTCTCGGTGATGAAGGCCGGCACGCCGGTCGTCTGCGACATCAACGATGCGGCGGGCCGCCACGTGTCCGAGTTGGGCCAGGTCTTGTGGGCCAACCACTACGACCGCCAGACCGTCGCACGCATGGGCGTGCAGCCCTACCGGCCGCGCAAGCTGGATCGGCGTGGCTGAGCGCCTCATGCAGTACCCGCTGGGCGTGGGTGGCGTCGTCACCCGCGTGCTCGAAGCGGGTGACGGACCGCGCGCCGTTGTCTTCGTGCATGGCCTGAGCACGCGGGCCGACCGCTGGCGCGGCAACGTCGAGGCCTTGGGCAGGCTCGGGTTTCGCTGCATCGCCATCGATCTGCCCGGGCACGGTCTGGCCGACAAGCCCGGCGGCTTCGACTATTCAGTGCCCGGCCTCGCGGGCTACCTCGGCGGTGCGCTCAGCGCACTGGGTGCGGAGCGCTGCGCGATCGTCTCCACGTCGCTGGGCTCGCACGTGGCCGGCTGGTTCGCGGTGCATGCACCGCAGCGCGTGAGCGCCCATCTCATCGTCGCCGGTCTCGGGCTCTCGCCCATCGCAGAGGAGACCGGCCAGGCGATCCGGCGCAGCGTACGCGACACCAGCCGCGAGGGCATCCGCGCCAAGCTCGGCAACGTGTTCGCCGATCCGGCCACCCACGTCACCGAGGCGCTCATCGATGAGGAGTGGCACTGCAACAACTCGCCCGGTGCGCTCGAGGCGCTGACCAGCCTGGGCGACTACGTGGCCACGCGCCTCAACGGCGACCTGGTCGGCGAGCGCATCGGCGCGCTGCTCGAGCGTACGCCGGTAAGGCTGCTGTGGGGCCGCCATGACCGCATCGTGCCCGGCACGGTGGCCGATGCCGCCCGGCGCGTGCTGCCCGGTGTGCCGCTGAAGATGATCGAGGGCGCAGGGCATGCGCCCTACATCGAACAGCCCGAGGCCTTCAACGCCGAGGTACTGGACTTCTTGAACGAGGTGAAGGCCGATGGGTGAAGCCTACGGGCAAGCCGGCCAGCAAGCCGGCACCTCGCCCGACGATGCGCGTATCGACGTGGGCCCGAGCGAAGACTTTGCCGAAGGTGCGGGATGGCCGGTGCAAGTCGGCGGCGCAACGGTGGCCGTGATCCGTTTCCACGGCAAACTCTATGGATTGCATGACCGCTGCACGCACGGCAACGCCCAGCTGTCCGTGGGTTGGGTGGACGAAGGCTGGGTCGAGTGCCCGCTGCACCAGGGCCGCTTCGAGCTGGCCACCGGCAAGCCGCTTTGCGATCCGGTGACCTAGGCAGTGGCCTGCTACGAGGTACACGAGATCGAAGGCCGGGTGTGGGTCCGGTGCCGGCCTGCCGAATAGGCGCCCGCAATAGCGGCCCTGGGTGACGCCAGGAGAAAGGGACAGCCCACCAGGAAGCGGTGTCTCGTGCCGTGGAAGTTCCACGAAGCACGAGGCGAATCCCTCTCGATCCTGCTCGTTGCGAGCGTCGGGCACGGCATCACGGCCCGAGCGAAGTTCTGCGCGCACCTGAACAATCTGGTTTTCCAAGAGGCTCAACGATCCACGGCGCCTGCGGCTTCACCACCGGAACCGCCCGTCACTTCACGCTGATTCGAC
>JBBQOR010000098.1:0-7011 GCA_038331055.1 Burkholderiales bacterium | reverse complement strand
GTGCCGCCGTAGACCAGCGTCGCAGCCGTGCCCCCCGCGGTCACGGTGTAGAGACTGTTGGGCGTGGCGCCGCCGTTGCGGTAATAGGCCGCGCCCGACATGCCGTTCGGTTCGTTGTTGACGTTGCCGTTCGGGGTGTCGAAAGTGCCGCCGCTGTTCCCGGTGACCAATCCCGCGGCCGCAAGCGTGACGTGCCCGGCAGGCAGTACGAAACCGGCGCTGTCGGAACTGGCGGCCATCACCAGCTTGCCGTCGTCGGCTTCGTCCGGCACTTGACCGGCATCGTAGGCGGCAGGCGCAAGCGCGTAATTGCCGGGCGTGCCGGCGACCACCTGCGCAGCCGCGGTCGCGTTGCGGACGAAGCCCGTGGGGGTCTGTTCGACGTTCTGGAAGATCGCCGCCATCAGCAGCGCGTCATCGCCGGGATTGGAAGGCGTGCTCACGTCGGGAAAGGTGACGCTGACCGTGCCCGAGGCAGCGCCGCCGAGCAGGATGTCGATGTCGTTCTCGAACAGCACGATGTGGAAGCTGCTCACGCTGAAGAACGAAGTACCGGCCGGCGACCCGCTTGGCGACGTACTGATGCTGATGAAGCGGGTATCGCCGCTGGGCGTACCGCCGATGACCAGCGCGTTCTGCTTGTTGACCGTGCCGGCGGGGCCGACGACCTGGGCGGTGATCTGGTTGTTGCTGGTGGTGGCGGGTGGCGTGCCGATGCGCGGCTCCGGGTAGTTGTCGCCCAAGCCGGTGCCGGCGGTGTTGCCGCTGACGCACAGGCCGCCGGTGCCGTCCGCCGCCGAGCAGTGATCACGCTCGAACGTGGCCCAGACGAACATCGCGCGATTCTTGCCGCTGGGGATGTTGAAGGTGGCAATCGCCGGCGTGCCGGCGGTGCCGGCACCGGTCGCAGTGGTGGTCTGTGTATTGAGATTTGTGACCTGCGCGGCATGCGCCAGCGACGAGGCGACAAGGCAGACCAGCATCAGGCAGAAGGCCTGCCTGACCCATGGTCCGCAGTCATATCCGCGCCGCGACGCATACGGGTACACGTCGTGCAGACCCATGTGACGCCGAAGCCAGCGAGTCACGATCATCAATCCACTCCTAATCCAGTCTTCGTTTCCTTGGCCGCCAGCTCCTTCGGCAGATATTCCCTGCTACTTCACGTCAGTTTCGCTAACGAAGCCGCCTCATTCATTGCGTCATGAGCAAACCGGCATCACGGAACCGTTTTCAAGATAAGCACTGCGTGCTTAGCCAGATACTGTCATTTTCGACAGGGTCGGATTTTTAGCGACATGATCGAAACGTATTTCGCGAAAATAGCGCCAAAATCGACCTTTCGATCGGTCTCGTCGATTGCAAAAATCGATACGATTGGCTGCGGCTATTCCGGGGGCCGGACAGGCGCGCCGAGCATGACCTCAGTGGGTCGAATCGAATCGACGGGTTGAATCGAATCGAATCGAATCGAGTCGAATTGAATCAAATCAAATCGGGTCGAATCATCACATCGCCATGAGGCGATTCAATTCAGCGTGCAGGCGATCGAGAACGTGGCGGTGCTGTTGACCGGCCTCGTGCGCAGCACGTAAGCGGGCTGACCAGCGCTGCGATCGTGATGGTCGCGGTTGGACACACAGTGCGCACGCCCCGGATCGATCACTCGGTTCTACGGCACCTGGCAGCTCAACACGAAGGTGACCGTCCCACCGACCGGGAGGGTGGGCACGGTCGCGCCCGCGCCCTGCAGCGCCGCCACCAGCGCAGCGCCGGTCTGCGCCGGGCAGACCGCGCCGCCGGTGGCGGTGCAGGTGGCGGTGGTGCAGTTCAAGCCGGTCGGAACCGGATCGGTCACCAGCGCATCGTTCGCCGGCTTGGGCCCATCGTTGGTGACGGTGATGGTGTAGAGGGTGGCCGCGCCGCTGTCGACGGTATCCGCACTCTGATCGACTTCGCCGTTCACGCCCGGAGTATTGGTCTTGGTGAGGCGAAGCTCGGATTTGCAGGTGCGGCCGACATCGCTGCCGGGGGTATCGGCGGCCGGCGAAATGACTTGGCCGGTCGAGCTGCCGCCGCTGGTGGCGCCGTGCGTGGCACCGCCGGGCTGGCCCTGTGCGGTATTGGTCACGCCGGGCGCACCGCCGTTGGCGGTGACGCTGGCGGCTGCCGTGGTCAGCACCACGCCCGCTGCACCGCCGCCACCGGAACCGTGGGCACTGCTACCGGTCGGCCAGGCGTCACCGCCGCGGCCGCCGCTGACATCGATATTGGGCGCGGCCGACCACGTTGTCGCGACGATCAGCACGCTGCCGCCCGCGCCGCCACCGCCGCCACCGTCGTTGGTCGGATTGTCGGCGGCACGTGCGCCACGGGCGCTGATGGTGCCGCTGCCAGTCAGAGTCACGGCGCGGATCATGACAATGCCGCCACCGGCCGCGCCGCTGGATTCAACGGGCGCACTGTTGGCGTTGTTGTCGCCGGCACCGCCGCCGCCGCCCATCACCAAACGTGCAACACCAGCGCCCGCGAATGCATCGCCGCCGAAGCCCCATTTCTTGTCGGTGAGATTGCTGTAATCCGCCAATACGCCCGCATAGCCAGCGCTGCGCCAGCCGGCCCCGCCGCGACCGCCGGCACTGCCGTTGCCACCGCCACCGCCACCGCCGTTGTCACTGGCGCCGTCCCAGAAGGCGCCGCCGCCGCCGGCATTGCCGGGCGCGCCGCGGGCGAAGTCGCCGGTGCTGGCGCTGCCGGTGGGATAACCGCCCCAGCCCGCACCCAGATCGGTGATTGCGGCCGTCGCACCGCTGCTGGGGTCGCGTTTGAGGCTGACGAAGCGCGGTGTGCCGGCGATACCTTCGCCCTTGGGCGCATGGCGATCATCGGCATCCCAGCGAAAACGTTCGACCGCATCAATGGCCGAACGCGCGCGGCCGCCGCCACCGCGGAAGCCGAGGCCATCGACGCTGATGTTCGCGTTCAACGCCAGCGTAAACGCGGCATCGATCGCGACCACGCCACCGCTGAAACCATCCCACTCCGCTGCGGTCAGCGCGCCGCCGACGGTAGCGTTGGCGTACTGCGGTACGCGGACCACCTGGAACGTCCGGCGGCCCGTGGTCGCGGTGGCGTTCGCCTGTTCGTAGGCGGCGGTCAGCGGCGAGGCTGCGAGATTGAGTATTGCGTTGCTGCTACCGGCGCCAGCGCGCACGAATTGATAACGACCGGCGAGGCAACTGCCGGCGGGGTCGCTGTAACCGGAGGCGGGTTCGCCCGCAGCGCCGTCGCCATAACTCTGGCTGTCACTGCTGTCGATGTTCGCGCACTGCATCTGGATCACCAGCACCAGATCGCCCTCGGCAAGGCTCGCGACCGCACCGCGCTGGTTGCTCAGGGAAATACTGCCGCTGCCGCTGAAATTGCCGCTGCCGGGCGTCCAGTAGGTGTTGACGGTGCCGGAAATCGTGGCGTCCCCGCTACTGCCGGGCAGGGCGCAGACCTGGGCGGTCGCTGTGCCGATCGCGGTCGAGAACACTGCGCCGAACGTCAGAACGGCAACCACGATATCGAGCTTCCATGCGTCACAAACTCGATGGCGCTTGGTGATGTGCACTACGCTGGACTCCAACGATGTCGGGGGTTATTGCACCGTGCAATTGAACGTGAAGGTGACGGTATTGGCACCCGCCGTGGCCGGCAACGTGCCGAGCGCGACACCGGCGGTCAGATTGGCCACGGTTAGCGGCCCAGCCGGACAGGCGCTGGGTGCAGCGGTGCTGGCGCAGGTCACGACGTTAGCCGCCGGGCAGGTGATGCCCGCGCCCGGCGTGTCGCTGATCACCGCGTTGACCGCAGGACCCGGGCCGTTGTTGGTCACCACCACGGTGTAGGCGCTCTGGGCGCCGGACTCCACGGTATCCGCGGCCTGGTCGTTGGGGCCGGACAGCGGGGTGTTGGTCTTGGCGATGCTCAGATCAGCCAGATTGGACACGTTGCACAGCGGCAGATTCGCCAGCGATGGCGCGGACGCGGCGTTACCGATATTGCCCCGGGTCGCACCGTTGGGGATGAACTCGGTGACCGCGGCCGACAAGGTGGTGCCGTTGTTGCCGCCGGTCACCGTGCCGGTGCCGGCGGGAGACGCGATGAAGCCACCGCCGCCGCCGCCGCCGGGGCCTTCCGACTCGTTGCCGGTGATCAGCTGACTGCCGCCGCCGCCGCCGTTGGCCGACAGCGAGAGCGCGCCGGCACTGGGCGCGACCAACACCACCGAACCGCCAGCACCGCCGCCGCCGGGGGCGTCGTTGTGCCCTGGAATCGTATTTGTTGCAGTAGCGCCGTTGGCCTGCAGACTGCCGCTGCCGGCCGCCGCGTTGGCGACCAGCAGCACTAGACCGCCGCCGAGGCCACCGGCAGTGGCAGCACCGGTGTTGCCGTCGCCTGCGCCGCCGCCGCCGCCGAAAAACAGGCGGGTGTCGCCGACGATGCTGGGATTGTTGGCCAATGGACGGCCGCCGAGGCCGCCGCGTTCTCGCCGGCTGTTGCCGCCCCATGTGCCGGTACCGGGTGCGATGGTCAACGCGTCCAGGTTGTTGGCTGCGTAGGTGTAACCGCCGCGACCGCCGCCTGGGGAATTGGTCGTGGATGTCAGCGTGCCATCGATATTCCATGCCGCCGCCCAGGCCGCGTTGCTGTTGTCGGGCACGCCCTGGCCGGTCCAGATGCCGGTGCCGCCGTTGGCACCACCGCCGCCGCCTGCGTTGTGGGCATTGCCGCCGCCGCCGCCGTTGGCCGGCGCACCGCGGTTGTAGCGACCGCCCAGACCGTCGTAAGTGGCCTGATTGCCGGCGATACCCTCGCCCTTTTCGGCGCCGTCGGCGGTGGTGGCGGCGACATACGCGGGGACATCAGTGCCCGCCGCGGTGGTGACGTTATCGATCGCGCCGCCGCGGAAACCCGCGGCGTTGGCGTTGATCGAGCCATTCACGGTCGCAGTGCCGTCGACGATCGCGGCGACCACGCCGCCGGTGCTGCCGTTCCAGGCCTGCGGCACGATCGACGCGCCGACGTTGACGGTGAGGGCGCTGTACTGCGGCACCCGCACCACCTGCGCGCCGCTGCTGTAGGAAAAGCGCAGCGGCGTGGTGTCGCAGGCGGTTCCGAGGGTGATGGTGGTACCCGTAACTGTGGCGACGCTCACGTATTCGTAGCGTCCCGCGTTGCCCAGCGCGGTCACCGCGCCGTAGGCGCTGGTGTTGCCGGTGCCGATCGTCGCGCCCTGCGCCTGATACACCAGCAGCACATCGCCAACGGTGATGCCGGCGGCGCTGGCCACCGAAAGCGTGGTGGCGCCGGCAGCCGCGCCCGCACTCAGCGTGGTGTAGCTGTTGACGATCGTATTGGCGACGCCGACCGTGAGCGCGCCATCCTTGCCGGGGACGCGCGCCTGCGCGGGCATCGCCATCGCGCCGCACAGCGCGGTGGCCAAGGCCGTCATCGTGCCCATCCGCAGCGCGTCGCGATACTTCATCACCAGTGGCATTTCGATTTCCTCATGTAGAACGCAGTTTCGTTGACCGCCCGCCATCTCTGCGCTCCGGCGCAGGATATTGCCGATCGTGTATGTGCTCGACGCCGTCGCGCTCGACACCATTGTTCCCGGTGCGACGCACGATCACCGCAGGATCGTGCCGCATCGCGGGTACGATCCGTCGCGACCGGGCCGTAGCGATCAGACCATCGCCCTCAGTACCAGCCGACCAGATTGATGAACCAGCCCTTGTGGTCGTAATCGAAGTCGGTGAGGTCGTCGCTGAAGGTGGTGAAGTTGTAGCCGCCGCCGATGCGCAGGTTCTTGCCCAGATCGCGATCGATCCCAAGCAGCGCGCCCTGGCGGTCGCCGCCGTCCTCCACGCCCAGCCAGCGGTACTCGCCCAGCGCGTGCCACTTGTCGGCGAACCCGTATCGCACCTGGCCGGCCGCAAAGGTCGCGCCCGAATCGGCCCACTGCCCGGCGAGACGGCCGAAGCGCACCTCACCCTCGCGACGCATCAGCTTGCCGGCGTATTCCCAGTGCTGGTTCGGCTTGTAGATGCCTTCGAGCGACAGCACCTGGCTGCGCTGGTCGTAGAACGCGACGTTGTCGCCGATCTGCGGCAGCGACGACACGTCGTACAGAGACGTGTACTTGCCCAGCAGCGCCCACTTGGTGGAATCGAACGGGCGCCACGCGAAGCCGAAGTTGCCTTCGATGAACTTGGCGCCGGCCGTGGCCAGCAGCTCGTCCTCGGTCTTCGAGTAGTTGAAGCGCGCTGCGATGCGGAAGCTCTCGTTGACCTTGTGGGTGAAGTTGTTGGTGGTCACCCACTGGTCGCGCTGCTCCGCGCCGGTGTCCTGACGCCACTCCAGCTTGCTCTGCCACTGGGTGTCGTTGGAGGTGCGGCCGGCGCTGACGCTCACCGCATTGCGGTCGACGTTGCCGATCGCACGGTCGAGATTCGCCTGCTGCAGCGTGAAACCGAGGGTCCAGCCAACGCCCGGATAGAAATCCATGCCGAAGGTGTGGGCCAGGCCGGATTCGTTCGGCGCCTTGAGGAACTGGCTTTCGTTGAACACGTTGACCTGGCTGGACAAGCGCCAGCGCTGGCCCAGCGTCCAGCCGGAGTTCTGGCGGTCGTTGAACAGCGGGTCGTAGCCGCTGCGGTCGGTGGAATAGGTGTAACCGCCGTAGAGCGTGTGTTCGGGACTGATCCGGTATTCGCCGTTGACCTGGGCCGAATCGCCGCGGTCGCCGGTGGTGACCTCCGCGCCGACGCTGGACAGATCGCCGAACAGATACTTGCCGCCGAGGGTCAACGCATCGTTGTCGACGTAGTTGCCGCTGTCGTCGTCGACGGTGAGCTGCGCGGTGCCATAGACATCAAGGCTGCTGCCGAAACGGTGTTTGTACTGCAGCGCCGCCAGCGTACCGACGGCATCGCCGGAGACGCGTTCTTCATCGACCCGGCG
>JBBQOR010000097.1:0-7017 GCA_038331055.1 Burkholderiales bacterium | reverse complement strand
CTTTTCGCTGACCGACGCCGAGGTGACCAGCTTGCCGCGCATGCGGTCACGATCGAGAAGCACTACGGTCGCGCGATGGACATCGAGTGGGGCAAGGACGGCGTCGACGGCAAGCTCTACATCCTGCAGGCCCGGCCCGAGACGGTGAAGAGCCAGCTCGGTGCGCGGGTCGAGCAGCGCTGGCGGCTCAAGCATGGCGCGGCGCGCAACGTGGTTCTGGCCGAGGGCCGCGCGATCGGTCAGAAGATCGGCACCGGCCCGGTGCGGCTGGTGCGCTCCATCAGCGAGATGGACCAGGTGCAGCCGGGCGATGTGCTCGTCACCGACATGACCGACCCCAACTGGGAGCCGGTGATGAAGCGCGCCAGCGCCATCGTCACCAACCGCGGCGGCCGCACCTGCCACGCGGCGATCATCGCGCGCGAGCTCGGCATCCCGGCGGTGGTGGGCTGCGGCGATGCCACCGAACGCCTGGCCGATGGCGCGCTCGTCACGGTGGCCTGCTCCGAAGGCGACACCGGCTTCGTCTACGAGGGCCTGCTGGAGACCGAGGTCACCGACGTGGAACGCGGCGAGATGCCGTACTGCCCGGTCAAGATCATGATGAACGTCGGCAATCCGCAGTTGGCCTTCGACTTCGCGCAGATGCCCAACAGTGGCGTCGGCCTGGCACGGCTGGAGTTCATCATCAACAACAACATCGGGGTGCATCCGAAGGCGATCCTTGACTACCCCAACATCGACGCTGACCTGAAGAAGGCTGTCGAGTCGGTGGCCCGCGGCCACGCCAGCCCGCGCGCCTTCTACGTCGACAAGCTGACCGAGGGCATCGCCACCATCGCCGCGGCCTTCTGGCCCAAGACGGTGATCGTGCGGCTGTCGGACTTCAAGAGCAACGAGTACCGCAAGCTGATCGGCGGCACCCGCTACGAGCCCGACGAAGAGAACCCGATGCTCGGTTTTCGTGGTGCCAGCCGCTACATCAGCGGCGAGTTCAGCGACGCCTTCGCGATGGAGTGCGAGGCGCTCAAGCGGGTGCGCCACGAGATGGGCCTGGACAACGTCGAGATCATGGTGCCCTTCGTGCGCACCGTTCGCCAGGCCGAGCGTGTGGTGCAGATGCTGGCAGAGCGCGGCCTGCAGCGCGGCAAGGACGGCCTGCGGCTGATCATGATGTGCGAGGTGCCCAGCAACGCCATCCTGGCCGAGCAGTTCCTGGCGCACTTCGACGGCATGTCGATCGGCTCCAACGACCTGACGCAGCTGACGCTGGGCCTGGACCGCGACAGCGGACTCGAGCAGCTGGCTGGCGACTTCGACGAGCGCGACCCGGCCGTGAAGGCGCTGATCTCGCGCGCCATTGCGGCCTGCCGCGCCACCGGCAAGTACGTCGGCATCTGCGGCCAGGGGCCGAGCGACCACCCGGACTTCGCGGACTGGCTGGCGGCCGAAGGCATCGCCTCGATCTCGCTCAATCCCGACAGCGTGGTGGAGACCTGGAAGCGGCTGGCCGCCGGCTGAGGCTGCTTCCTGCGGTTGAGTGAGGGGGCCTGCGGGCCCCTTTGTCATTGCGCTGTGCCGGCCCGATGGCGCAAACCCGTTGCCGAACCGAGGGTAATTCCTATGCGGAATTGCCATCGGTCCGGCCCCCCATGTCAGAACTCTGGAAGGCCGTGGATCAGAATCACTTCTCTCTCACACCGGCCACCATGTTGACCTTCCTCAACGTCGCCCAGTTGCTGCTGTACATCGCGCTGCTCGCGCTGCTGGGGCAGGGCGTGTTGTATCTGTTGGCCGGCCCGAAGCGCGAGACCAACGTCTTCTACAAGCTGCTGCAGCTGATCGGCAAGCCGGTCACGCTGCCGGTGCGCAAGCTCACGCCGCGCCAGGTGGCTGATCACCATGTGCCCTTCGTCGCCTTCTTCCTGCTGCTGGTGCTCTACGCGGTGGTGACGTTCGAGAAGATCAACCTGTGCATCGCCGCGGGCATGGTGGGCTGCCGATGAGCCGCGGGTCGTACCTGGCCTTGAAGTGGCGGGCCATGGGCTGGCTGGTGCTCGGACGCCAAGCCGACGCCAAGGCGCTGTTCGACGTGATGCTGCAGCGCTGGCCCGACGACGCGTACGCGCTGGCCAGTCGGGCGCATCACTTCGTGCAGGCCGGACAGCCGGCCGAGGCCTTGCCCGACTCCAACCGCCTGGTGGCGCTGCAGCCCGACAACGCCCAAGGCTGGTTCAACCACGGTTTCATCCACGAGGCCTGCGGCCAGTGGGAGCTGGCGCTGGCGGCGTTCAGCCGGGCGACCGAGCTCAGCCCGCAGCTGGACCGGGCCTGGTATGGGCAGGCGTTGGTGCTGATCCGGCTTCAGCGTCTGGACGAGGCGGTCGCTGCGCTCAAGCGCAACACCGAGCTGCAACCTATGAGCCCATTCGGCTGGTACCAGCTGGCGCGGGTGCATGTCGACCGCCAGCAGCCGGATGAGGCGGTGAAGGTGATCCGTCACCTCAAGGGCTTCGAGCCCAAGGTGGCGGCGCAGTTGGAGCGTGAGACCGGGCTGCTGGTTGGCGGCTCGAGGTCATGAGTGGTGTCGTAGTGCGATGCAGTGCGGCGCCTCAAAGCGCCGCGCGGCCTGGGTGTGGAACGGCCCCCGATGGGGGGTCCTGTGGATCTGAACAACAAAGGGGCGATGACCATGCAGGTAAGTGAGAACCACCAAAGCTACTGGCGGAAGAACTTGCGGATCACCTCGATCCTCCTGTTCATCTGGTTCGTGGTGACCTTCGTGACCGCGTATTTCGCGCGCGATCTGAACTTCAACTTCTTCGGCTGGCCGTTCAGCTTCTGGGTCGGAGCCCAGGGTTCGTTGCTGGTGTACCTGGCCATCATCGGCTTTTACGCCCACTACATGAACCGACTCGACCAAGAACACGGCGTTGCCGAGGAGATCTGACATGGCCGGCTTGAGTTTTGATCCCAATGCGGGCGGTGGTGGCAAGGCCGCGAACCGCGCGTTCAAGCAGCAGCTGAACAAGGTGTACGCCTGGTACACCGGCGGCTTCATGGCCTTTGTCGTGGTGCTCGCGGTGGCCGAGCAGATGGGCCTGTCGCGCGGTGCCATCGGCATCGTCTTCCTGCTCGCGACGGTGACCCTGTATGCCGGCATCGGCATCATGAGCCGCACCAGCGATGCCTCCGAGTACTACGTGGCCGGACGACGCGTGCCCGCGGTCTACAACGGCATGGCCACCGGTGCCGACTGGATGAGCGCGGCCTCGTTCATCGGCATGGCCGGCACGCTGTACCTGACCGGCTATGGCGGCCTGGCCTTCATCATGGGCTGGACCGGCGGTTACTGCCTGGTCGCGCTGTTCCTTGCGCCTTATCTGCGCAAGTTCGGCCAGTTCACGATCCCCGACTTCCTGGGCGCGCGCTACGAAGGCAACATGGCGCGCTTCGTCGGCATCCTCATCGCCATCCTGGTTTCGTTCGTCTATGTGGTGGCGCAGATCTACGGCGTGGGCCTGATCACCACCCGGCTGTCGGGCCTGGCCTTCGAGGTCGGCGTCTTCGTCGGTCTGGCCGGCATCCTGGTCTGTTCGTTCCTGGGCGGCATGCGCGCCGTGACCTGGACCCAGGTGGCCCAGTACATCATCCTGATCATCGCCTACCTGATCCCGGTGGTCTGGCTGTCGGTCAAGCAGACTGGTGTGCCGGTACCGCAACTGGTCTACGGCTACCAGCTCGACAAGGTCACGGCCAAGGAAAAGGTGCTGATCGACGATCCCAAGGAGAAGGAGGTCATTGCCATCTTCAAGGGGCAGTCCGATGCGCTCGCGGCCAAGCTCAAGGACGTGCCTGCCGCGCTGGCAGCTGACCGGGCTGCGGCGCAGGCCAGGCTCGATGAGCTGAAGGCGGCCAGCGCGCCGGTGGCCGAGATGCAGGCTGCAGAGAAGACGCTGGCCGCCCTGCCGAAGGACGCCGCCGCCGCCAAGGACACCTGGACCAAGGCCAAGGCCGCGGCTGATGGCCGGGCGCGTCCGCTGGCCGGCATGCCGCGCCACGAGCAGGCCTACGCAGGCGACCCGAACGGCGACGAGAAGGCTCAAAAGGCGTTCAACGACTCGCGCCGCAACTTCATGGCGCTGGTGTTCTGTCTGATGCTGGGCACCGCCGCGCTACCGCACATCCTGATGCGGTACTACACAACGCCCTCGGTGAAAGAAGCTCGTGAGTCGGTGACCTGGTCGCTGTTCTTCATCTGCTTGCTCTACTTCACCGCGCCGGCCCTGGCGGTGCTGGTCAAGTTCGAGGTGTTCAACGTGCTGGTGGGTACGCCGTTCGACAAGTTACCAGGCTGGATTGCAGCCTGGGCGAAAGTCGATCCGACACTGCTGGCGATCAGCGACATCAACAAGGACGGCATCTTCCAGCTGGGTGAGATGCGCATCGGCGGCGACATCATCGTGCTCGCCACGCCGGAGATCGCGGGCTTGCCGTACGTGATCTCGGGCATGGTCGCTGCCGGTGGTCTGGCGGCGGCGCTGTCCACCGCCGACGGCCTGCTGCTGACCATCGCCAACGCCCTCAGTCACGACCTGTACTACAAGATGATCGATCCCAACGCGCCCGCCGCGCGCCGGGTGTTGATCTCCAAGGTGCTGCTGTTGGTGGTCGCCATCATGGCGGCCTATGTGGCCTCGCTGAAGGTGGCCGATATCCTGTTCCTGGTGAGTGCCGCGTTCTCGCTGGCGGCGGCGGGCTTCTTCCCGGCGCTGGTGTTGGGCATCTTCTGGAAGAGGGCCAACAAGTGGGGCGCGACGCTGGGCATGCTGGCCGGCACCAGCATCACCTGCTACTACATGGCCACGACCCAGGCGTGGATGCGCGGGGTCTTCGGCGTCACGGCGCCGGTGGCCGACTACACCTGGTTCGGCATCCTGCCGATCGCGGCCGGGGTGTTCGGCGTCCCGCTGGGCTTTGCGGTGATCATCATCGTCAGCCTGCTGACGCCGGCGCCCAAGCCCGAGGTGCAGGAGTTGGTCGAGCACGTGCGTTACCCGAACCTGAAGACCACCTGATCACGGTCTGAGCCCGCTCCGGCTGCCTGTCGGCGGCTGGCGCTGGCCCTTGCTCGGCAGCCTGCGGCGACCCCGCAGGCTGCTTTACTTTGAGCTACACTCGTGGGCTTACCCTTTGCCGCACCCCACCTCCGCTTAAGACGCACATCCCGGGGGCGGCTTCCTGCCACAGGAATCCACAAGGAGCTTCCATGCGTCACTATGAGATCGTGCTCTTGATCCATCCGGATCAGAGCGAACAGGTTCCAGCCATGCTGGAACGTTACAAGGCCCTCGTCGGCGCAGCCGGCGGCAAAGTGCACCGGGTCGAAGACTGGGGTCGGCGCCAGCTGGCCTACATGATCCAGAAACTCGCCAAGGCGCATTATCTGTGCCTGAACATCGAGTGCAGCAACGAGACGCTGACCGAACTGGAAACCGGCTTTCGCTTCAACGACGCGGTGCTGCGGCATCTGACTGTGGCGCGCAAGAAGGCCGAGAACAACCCGTCGATCATGATGAAGGCCGTCGAGCGCGAGGAGTCGCGCAAGTCAAGCCCGCAGGAGGCTGCCGCCTGAAGTCGGCGGGCGACTTGCATTACACGCGCCACGGATGAACCGTCTGGTTCTGTCGGCGCAGCTGGTGCAGCGTGCTGCATTGCGGTATACGCCTGCCGGACTGCCCGCCCTGAACCTGGTGCTCGAGCACCGATCCGAGGTGTCGCAAGAGGGTCAGCCGCGCAAGGTTTCGCTAGAGATCAAGGCGCTGGCGATCGGGCAGATGGCCGGCGTGATGGGAGCGATGGCGCTGGGGTCCGAAACCCGCTTCGCCGGCTTCCTGGCTAACGCACGCAACGGTCGCGGCTTGCTGTTTCACATCACCGAGGTCGAGCCCGTGCCGGGCTGAGCGGCCTCGCGAGAGTTCACAGGAGATTTCAAGATGCCTACATCACGCGGAAAGGGCCGGCTGTCCAAGGACAAGCGGCCCAAGCGCAATACCCAGTCGCTGCTGTTCCGTCGCAAGCGCTTCTGCCGCTTCACGGTCGCCAACGTGCTGGAGATCGATTACAAAGAGATCGACGTGCTGCGCGACTTCATCGGCGAGAACGGCAAGATCACGCCGGCCCGTCTGACGGGCACGCGCGCCTTCTACCAGCGTCAGCTGACCACCGCCATCAAGCGTGCGCGCTTCCTGGCGCTGCTGCCGTACAGCGACCAGCACAAGGTCTGAGGAGACTGCCATGCAAGTGATCCTGCTGGAGAAAGTCGGCAAGCTCGGTAACCTGGGCGATGTCGTCAAGGTCAAGGACGGCTACGCGCGCAACTTCCTGATTCCCTCACGCCTGGCGCGCCGCGCCACCGAGGCCGCGATCAAGGAGTTCGAGACCCGCCGGGCCGAACTCGAAACCGCCGCCGCCGCCAAGCTCGAGACCGCGCGCGCTCTGGGCGAGCAGATGTCGGGCAAGACCGTGCGCATCATGCAGAAGGCGGGTGTCGACGGCCGGCTGTTCGGGTCGGTGACCAACGCCGACATCGCCGAGGCGCTGACCAAGTCGGGCATGACGGTGCAGAAGTCGCAGGTGCGGCTGCCCAACGGCCCGCTGAAGACCGTCGGCGAACATGCTGTCATGGTCGCCCCGCACGGTGACGTGCTGGTCGAGGTGACGGTTCAAGTGGTTGCCCAGGTCGACTGAGACGCGTATCGTGCGGTAGTTCGTGGGCGGCCAGTCCGCCACGCTGCCCGAGGGCCGGCCATGCCGGCCCTCTTGCATTGAGCGAAGCGTTTGTCCCCCGGCTGTACACGGCTTGTCCACAGGCTTGTGCGGCTGCGGTTCCTCAGCCTGCCCGGATCGGAGCGAAGACGGTGATTGACAACGAAGTCGAACGGCTGCGCGTGCCGCCGCATTCGGTGGAGGCAGAGCAGAGCGTGCTCGGCGGCCTGCTGCTGGACAACCTGGCCT
>JBBQOR010000096.1:0-7021 GCA_038331055.1 Burkholderiales bacterium | reverse complement strand
AGGGTTTCGACCTCGGTCGGGCGAAAGTAACGCGGGTCGACCTTGACGATCACCTCGCCCACCTTGCACTTGGCCTTGTTCCCGCTGACCGCGGCCACCGTGCCCACTTCGTGCTCGCCTTCGCCTTCAAACTTGACCGTCACGCCCAGCTCGGCTGCGGCGCGCTCGACAAACTGACGCACGCTGTATTGCACGCCGGTGGCGATGACAAAGTCTTCTGGCTGTTCCTGCTGCAGCATCAGCCACTGCATCTGCACATAGTCGCGTGCATGGCCCCAGTCGCGCAGCGCGCTCAGGTTGCCCAGGTACAGGCAGTCTTGCAGACCGAGTGCGATGCGGGCGATGGCGCGCGTGATCTTGCGGGTGACGAAGGTCTCGCCGCGCAGCGGGCTCTCGTGGTTGAACAAGACGCCGTTGCAGGCGTACATGCCGTAGGCCTCACGGTAGTTGACCGTGATCCAGTAGGCGTACATCTTGGCCACCGCGTAGGGGCTGCGCGGGTAGAAGGGCGTGGTCTCCTTCTGCGGGGTCTCCTGCACCAGGCCGTAGAGCTCGCTGGTGGAGGCCTGGTAAAACTTGGTCTTCTTGCTCAGGCCCAGGATGCGGATGGCCTCCAGCAGGCGCAGCGTGCCGATGCCGTCGGCGTCGGCCGTGTACTCGGGCTGCTCGAAGCTCACCGCCACATGGCTCATGGCGCCCAGGTTGTAGATCTCGTCGGGCTGCACCTGCTGCACGATGCGGATCAGGTTGGTGGCGTCGGTCAGGTCACCGTAGTGCAGCTTGAAGCGCAGGTGCTTCTCGTGCGGGTCCTGGTAGAGGTGGTCCACCCGGTCGGTGTTGAACAGCGACGCGCGGCGCTTGATGCCGTGCACCTCGTAGCCCTTGTCCAGCAGCAGCTCGGCGAGGTAAGCGCCGTCCTGGCCGGTGACGCCGGTGATCAGTGCTTTCTTGCTCATCGTTGCGATTCTCCTTGCGGTCCTTCAGTGGGCGCTTCAGTGGGCGCTTCAGTCGGCGCTTCACTGCGCGGCATCTCGGCCTGCGCGAACAGCGGGGCGACGGCGTCCTTGGCCGCCACCAGCGGCGCATCCAGCCCCGCCGGCAAAGGCCAGCGGATGCCCAGGGCCGGGTCGTCCCAGCGGATCGCACGCTCGCAGTCGCGGGCGTAGACGTCGGTGGTCTTGTACAGGAAATGCGTGTCGTCGCAGAGTGCGAGAAAGCCGTGGGCGAAGCCCGGCGGAATCCACAGCTGGCGGCGGTTGGCCTCGCTCAGCTCGGCGCCGACCCAGCGGCCGAAGCTGGCCGAGCCGCGGCGCAGGTCGACTGCCACGTCCCAGGCGGCGCCGCGCACCACGCGCACCAGCTTGCCCTGGGCATGCGGCGGCAACTGATAGTGCAGGCCGCGCAGCACGCCGGCTTTCGAACACGAATGGTTGTCCTGCACGAAGCGTGCGGGCGCAGGCAGGCCGAGCTCGAGCAGCGCCGTCTCGAAACGCGCCTCGTTGAAGCTCTCCTTGAACCAGCCGCGGTCGTCGCCGAAGACGGCCGGCTCGATCAGCACCACACCGTCGAGTTCGGTCTTGTGCAGCTTCATCAGAAAGCCTTCTCGCGCAGCACCTGCATCAGGTACTGGCCATAGCCGTTCTTCAGCATCGGCTGCGCCTGGCGCTCGAGCGCATCGGCGGTGATCCAGCCGGCGCGGTAGGCGATCTCTTCCGGGCAGGCCACCTTGAGGCCCTGGCGCTTCTCGAGCGTGGCGATGAACTGGCCGGCTTCGAGCAGGCTGTCGTGGGTGCCGGTGTCGAGCCAGGCGTAGCCGCGGCCCATGATCTCCACCGACAGCTGGCCCAGGCGCAGGTACTGCGCGTTGACCTCGGTGATCTCGAGTTCGCCGCGCGCGCTGGGCTTGATCGCGGCGGCGATGTCGCACACCTGGGTGTCGTAGAAATACAGACCGGTGACGGCGTAGTTGCTCTTCGGCGCCTTGGGCTTTTCTTCGATGCTCAGGGCGCGGCGCTGCGCATCGAAGGCCACCACGCCGTAACGCTCGGGGTCGTTGACGTGATAGGCGAAGACCGTCGCACCGTCGCTGCGGCCGTCGGCGCGCTGCAGCAGCGGCTGCAGGTCATGGCCGTGGAAGATGTTGTCCCCCAGCACCAGCGCACTGGGCGCGTGGCCGACGAAGCTGCGCCCGAGGATGAAGGCTTGCGCCAGGCCATCCGGGCTGGGCTGCACGCAGTAGCTGAAGTTCATGCCCCAGCGGCTGCCGTCGCCCAGCAGCGCCTGGAAGCGCGGCGTGTCCTGCGGCGTGCTGATGACGAGCACGTCGCGCATGCCGGACAGCATCAGTGCCGACAGCGGGTAATAGATCATCGGCTTGTCGTAGACCGGCAGAAGCTGCTTGCTGAGAGCCAGCGTGGCCGGGTGCAGCCGGGTGCCGGAGCCCCCGGCCAGGATGATGCCTTTGCGTTGCATGCGGGTGTCCTTGGCAGTCCCAGATATGAAACTTAGCGGGGCAGGATTTCGTCGAGCAGTCGGCGCACGCCGAGCTGCCAGTGCGGCAGATGCAGGCCGAAGCCGTGCTGCAGCCGGCGCGTGTCGAGGCGCGAGTTCAACGGCCGCGTGGCCGGCGTCGGGAAGGCGCTGGTCGGCACCGGGCGGATGGCCTCGGGCACCACCTTGATCGGCACGCCACGGGCACGTGCGGTCTCGATGACGAAGCGCGCGTAGTCGAACCAGCTGGTCTGCCCGCCGGCCACGCAGTGGTAGGTGCCGGCCAGTGCGGGATGCGCCTGCACGCTGCGCAGCGCATGCGCGCTGACATCGGCCAGCAGATCGGCGCCGGTGGGCGCACCGATCTGGTCGTCGATGACTTTCAGCTCGTCGCGCTCGGCCGCCAGGCGCAGCATGGTGCGGGCGAAGTTGCCGCCGCGCGCGGCGTAGACCCAGCTGGTGCGCAGGATCAGGTGGCGGCAGCCGCTGCTGCGGATCAGCTGTTCGCCTTCGAGCTTGGTGCGGCCATAGACACTCAGCGGGCCGGTCGCGGCGTCTTCCTCGCGCGGCTGCTCTCCGCTGCCGTCGAAGACATATTCGGTGCTGTAGTGCAGCAGCAGCGCGCCGCGTGCGGCGGCGGCGCGCGCCAGCACGCCCGCGGCGGTGGCGTTGATCGTGCGCGCCAGTTCGGGCTCGCTCTCGGCCTTGTCCACAGCGGTGTGGGCGGCGGCGTTGACGATCACCTCGGGCGCGACCTCGGCCACCAGCGCCGTCAGGGCCTCGGGCACGCTGAAATCGGCCTTCAGCGGCGCGGCCGAATCGAAGTCGAGTGCGACGAGATCGCCCAGCGGCGCCAGCGCGCGCTGCAGTTCCCACCCGACCTGGCCGTTGCAGCCGACGAGCAGGATCTTCATCGGCTGGCGTAGTTGGCGGCCAGCCAGTCGCGGTAGCTGCCGCTTTGCACCTCGGCCACCCAGTCGCCATGGTCCAGGTACCACTGCACCGTCTTGCGGATGCCCGACTCGAAGGTCTCGGCCGGCCGCCAGCCGAGTTCACGTTCGATCTTGCGTGCGTCGATGGCGTAACGCCGGTCGTGCCCCGGGCGGTCTTTCACATAGGTCACCAGCCGCGCGCAGGGGCCGGCGGCGGACGGACGCAACTCGTCGAGCAGCGCGCAGATCGTCTTCACGATCTCGACGTTGGGCTTCTCGTTCCAGCCGCCGACGTTGTAGGTCTGGCCGACGCGGCCGCCGTGCAGCACGGCGCGGATGGCGCTGCAGTGGTCTTGCACGTACAGCCAGTCGCGCACCTGCATGCCGTCGCCGTATACCGGCAGGGGCTTGCCGGCGAGCGCGTTGACGATCATCAGCGGGATCAGCTTCTCGGGGAAGTGATACGGCCCGTAGTTGTTGCTGCAGTTGGTGGTCAGCACCGGTAGGCCGTAGGTGTGATGCCAGGCGCGCACCAGGTGGTCGCTGGCGGCCTTGCTTGCGCTGTAGGGGCTGTTGGGTTCGAAGGCATGGTCTTCGGTGAAGGCCGGCGCGTCGGGCGCCAGGCTGCCGTAGACCTCGTCGGTGCTCACGTGCAGGAAGCGGAACGCGGTGCGCTCATCGCCGGCCAGCGCGCCCCAGTGCGCGCGTGCCGCTTCCAGCAGCGTGAAGCTGCCCTCGACGTTGGTCTTGATGAAGGCGCCGGGGCCGTGGATGCTGCGGTCGACATGGCTCTCGGCTGCGAAGTTGACGATGGCGCGCGGCTGCCGTTCGGCCAGCAGCCGATCGAGCAGCGCGCGGTCGCCGATGTCGCCGTGCACGAAGTGGTGCCGTGCATCGCCCTGCAGCGACGCCAGATTGCGCAGGTTGCCGGCGTAGGTGAGGGCATCCAGGTTGATGACCGGCTCGTCGGTCTGCGCCAGCCAGTCGAGCACGAAGTTGCTGCCGATGAAACCGGCGCCCCCGGTGACCAGGATGGTCATGACTCAACCGCCTTCATCAGGATGTTCATGGTGGGATTGTCCGGCCCATCGGCGGGCGACAAGAGGGTGGAACAGCCTGCCGATTGACCGGCTGATCGTATGCAGGCCGGGGTCGCGGCATGCCGTCCACGATCACGACCGCCCGTAGGTGTCCTCGAAGCGCACGATGTCGTCCTCGCCGAGGTAGCTGCCGGACTGCACCTCGACGATTTCCAGCGGCACCTTGCCCGGGTTGGCCAGCCGGTGCGTCTGCCCGAGCGGGATATAGGTGCTCTGGTTCTCCGACAGCAGCACCACCTTGTCGCCCACCGTCACCTCGGCCGTGCCGCTGACCACGATCCAGTGCTCGGCGCGGTGGTGGTGCATCTGCAGGCTGAGCGAGGCGCCCGGCTTGACCAGGATGCGCTTGACCTGGAACCGCGGCCCGGCATCGATGCTGTCGTACCAGCCCCAGGGCCGGTGCACCTTGCGATGCAGCACCTGCTCGCCGCGCTGCTCGCGGCCCAGCCGGGCGACGATGTGCTTGACGTCCTGGCTCTTGCTGCGGTCGGCCACCAGCACCGCGTCGGCGGTCTCGATGACCACCACATCCTGCAGCCCGACCACGCCGACCAGCCGGCTGGTGGCATGCACCAGGGTCTTGCGGCTGTCGCTGACGATGGCGTCACCCACTGTCGCGTTGCCTTCGGCGTCCTTCGGCGACACCTGCCACACGGCATCCCACGCGCCGAGGTCGTTCCAGCCGGCATCCAGCGCCACCATGCGGATGTCGATGCCGCTGTTCGGGCACTTCTCCATCACCGCATAGTCCACCGACTCCGCCGGCACCGCGGCAAACTCGGCCTTGCCCGGGCGCACGAAGCGCGCGTCGGTCTTGCGCGCGGCCCAGGCGGCGCGCGTGGCCTGCGCGATGTCGGGGCGAAAACGCTCCAGGGCGGCCATCCAGCTGGACGCGCGCAGCACGAACATGCCGGCGTTCCAGTAGTAGCCGCCTTCGGCGAGGTAACGCTGGGCGGTGGCCAGGTCGGGCTTCTCGACAAAGCGCTCCACCGGCTGCGCGCTGCTGCCATCGGGGCGCGCGAGGATGTAGCCGTATCCGGTTTCCGCGCGGTCGGGCTGGATGCCCAGGATGGCGATGGCGCCGTCGGCGGCCACCGCCACCGCCTGCCGCACGGCGGTGGTGAAGGCAGCCTCGTCGGTGACCGTCTGGTCGGCCGCCGTCATCACCAGCACCGGATCCTGCCCGCCTTCGAGCGCTTGCAGCGCCGCCAGCGTGAGGGCAGGGGCCGTGTTGCGGCCGACGGGTTCGAGCAGTGCGGCGCTCGGCTCCAGGCCCAGTTCGCGCAGTTGGTCGAGCACCAGGAAGCGGTGCTCCTCGTTGCCGACGATCAGCGGCGCGCCGACCGTCATGCCTTCGCCGCCGAGCCCCTGCAGCCGCGACGCGGCCTGCTGGAACAGACTGCTGTTGCCCGCCAGCACCAGAAACTGCTTGGGAAATCCGGCGCGCGACAGCGGCCACAAGCGTGTGCCCGAGCCGCCGGCCATGATCACCGGCTGGACATGGATGTTCATGCGTCGAATCCCTTTGGGTTCATGGATTGCCAGCGCCAGCTGTCGGTGCACATGAGCGCGAGGTCACGCTGCGCGCGCCAGCCCAGCTGCTGCCGGGCCTGCGCCGGATCGGCGTAGCAGGCGGCCACATCGCCCGGCCGGCGCGGGGCGATGCGGTAGGCGATCTCGCGCCCGCTTGCGGCGGCGTAAGCACGAACGACTTCGAGCACGCTGTGGCCGCGGCCGGTGCCCAGGTTGACGGTCAGCGAGCCGGGCCGGTCCAGCAGGTGACGCACCGCGGCGACATGGCCTTCGGCCAGATCGACCACGTGGATGTAGTCGCGCACGCCGGTGCCGTCGGGCGTGGGGTAGTCGTCGCCGTAGACCGTCAACTGCTCGCGCCGGCCGACCGCCACCTGCGCCACGTACGGCATCAGGTTGTTCGGCGTGCCGCGGGGGTCTTCGCCGATCAGACCGCTGTCGTGCGCACCTACCGGGTTGAAGTAGCGCAGGCAGGCCACCCGCAGGTCGGCGTCGGCAGTGCACAAGTCACGCAGCAGGGTCTCGCCGATCAGCTTGGTCTGGCCGTAGGGGTTGGTCGCGCTCAGATCCGCGTCTTCGGTGATCGGCAACGTCTTCGGCGTGCCATAGACGGTGGCGCTGGAGCTGAAAACCAGGAGATGGCAGCCGTGCTGCTGCATCGCATGGCATACGCTGAACAGGCTGCCCAGGTTGTTGCTGTAGTAGGCCAGTGGCGCTGCCACCGATTCACCGACCGCCTTCAACGCCGCGAAATGCACCACCGCCTGCGGCCCCACCTGTGCGAAGACGCGTGCCATCGCAGCGTGATCGGCCACGTCGGCAGGTTCGAATTCGAGTGTCGCGCCGGCCAGCGTGTTCAACCGATCGAGCACTTTTGGCGAGCTGTTGCGAAAGTCATCGACGCCGATCACACGCCAGCCCTGTGCCAGCAAGGCCAGCCAGGTGTGCGACCCGATGTAGCCGGTG
>JBBQOR010000095.1:0-7038 GCA_038331055.1 Burkholderiales bacterium | reverse complement strand
GGCGGCGCTGTTCAGTCTGGCGCTGCAGCACCTGGACTATCTGGACGACGCGCTCTTCGGCAGCCCGGCGCAGGCCCGGCTGCGCGCCGCCGGCCGCGCGCTGCTCGGGCCCGAGCTGGCGCGCCTGGGCTGGGCGCCGCGCGTCGGTGAAGACGCCGCCGTCGGGCGCCTGCGCGGCGAGCTGATCGAGCGGCTGGCCGCGTTCGACGACAGCGCCGTGCTGGCCGAGGCGCAGGCGCGGCTGGTCGACCTGCTGGGCGGCTCGAGGCGCGGCGCACAGGCCTCGATTCGCGCCTCGGTGCTGAAGGCGGTGGGCACGCAGGCCAACGAGGCCGAGTTTCGCGCGCTGCTCACGGGCTTGCGCAACAGCGAGGACGACGAGGACCGCGGCATGTACGCCGCGGCGCTGGCGGCCGGCCGCCATCCCGGGCGCGCCGCCCGGCTGCTGGAAGAGGCCGTGGGCGGGCGCTTGCCGTCAGGCACCGCGACCAGTCTGCCCGGCCTGGTCGCCGGCCAGCCCGAACTGGCCGAACTGGCGTATGCGTTCAGCCAGCGGCACTTCGATGCGCTGGCGCGCCTGTCGGGCTCGCTCGCCATGGGTCAGCGGCCCTGGCTGCTGCCCGGCGCCGTCGGCAACAGCAACGACGCGGCGCTGGCCGAACGCATGGTGGCCGAGCAGCGGCGAAGGCTCGGCGACGCCGGCGTGGCCGCCGCCGCGCGTGTGCTGGCCCAGGTGCGCCTGCGCGCCGCGCTGCGCGAGCGCGAGGCCGGCGCGCTGGCCGCGGCACTGGAAGGCTGGATTCCCTTACGCTGAGGCCGGCTCGGCCTACAGAAAGCCGATGCAGCCCGGCTGCCCGCAGCGACAGGCCAGCGTGCCTTCGTGGTGCGTCTCGCCGTAGTCCACCGTGATCTCATCGCCTGCGCGGATCGCGCGGCGCGAGAAGAACTCGACGCGGCCGTTGCGGATCACGAGTTCCGCGTTCGGCTGGCAGCTGTGGTTGGTGTAGCGCATCGGGTCGGTCGAGCGGCCGAAGTCGATCGCCCGCCGGGCCGACAGCTCGACGATCATGATGCGTTCGCTGCGCGTGGCCCGGATGCGCGCTTCTTCGACGCTGATCGCCTCGCCTCGGATCTCGCCGATCTTCACCTTGGGCGGCACCGGCTCGGAGGCAAATGCGCCCTGTCCGTCGATCGCGCTGTCGCGCACCTCGACGGCGAACTTCTGGTAGCTCGGACGCGGCGTGCTCATGCCCGCCTCATCGGCCGGCGCTCGAGCCGCCATGCGCCCAGGCCCAGCAGCGCGCCGGCCAGCGCTGCGGGCAGGGTGATCTGCAGCGCAGCCGACCAGTGTCCTTGAACCGCCACCGCCGCCGCGATCAGCGGCGTGCCGGCGAACTGGCCCAGCTGCGAGCCGTGCATGAACAGCCCCTGCAGCGTGGCAATCTGCTGCGGCGTGCGCGCCACCAGCGCCGACGACGACATCACCGCGGCCGGTATCAGACCGCCGCTGAACGACAGCAGCAGGCTCGCCGCGTAGCGCCGCGCGTCGGGCAACCCTTCGCCGATGCAGGCCCAGCCGGCCAGCCCGGTGGTGACATGGGCCGCGGCGATCAACGCGCCGCGCGGCACCCCGCGCTGCACCAGCGCGCCACCGACCACGTTGCCGGGCACGCAGGCCAGCAGCATCAACGCGGTCAGCAGCGCCGCCGCACCAGCGCTGCTGGCGCGCTGCTCCATCAGGTAGGTCGGCATCCAGATGATCAACGCGAAGTGCTGCGTCGCCCAGACGCCGAAACAGCCGGCCAGCACCCAGGGCAGCGGGCGGCGCAGCAGCGCCGTCACCCCGGCGTCTGGCGCTGGCGCAGGTGCAGGTGCAGGTGCACCGGGCGGCGTTGCCGGCTCTGCACTGCGGTAGTACCGACGCTGCGTCAACAGCGCGGTGGCCGCCAGTGCCAGCGCGGCGGCCGTCACCTCCCACAGCAGCCGCCACCCGCCGGCGGCCAGCAACAGCGGCGCTGCGGCCATCGCGATGCTGGCGCCCAGCGGCATGTAGGTGGCCCACAGGCCGATCGCAAAGCGGCGGTCGGCCGGTGCAGCCGCCGCGCTGACCAGCGCCGGGCACGACACCGCGACGGCGATGAATCCGGCTCCTTCGATGAAACGCAGCCACAGCAGCGCCTGCGCACTGGCGGCGCCCAGCGTGGCCAACGAGGCCAGCATGCTGACCGCCAGGCCCACCACCGCCATGCGCAGCGCGCCGACATGGCCGACGGCGAGGCCGAACAGCGCCGCGCTGAGCACCGCCACCGTCGTCAGCATCGAAGACACCCAGCCGGCCTGCAGCAGTGTGAGACCGAACTCCTCGCGCAGCAGCGACAAGGCCACCGGCACCTTGCCCACGTTCAGCGCCACCGCCACGCCGGCAGCGCAGGCGGTCAGCACCGCCGCCCACCGGGTGGCAGCCTCGCGCCTGTCGGTCAAGCCGGCAGCCCGCCCGCGGCCGCGCCGGGCAGCCACACCGGCGGCGCCGGCTTCCAGCCCTTCTTGCGCTGCTCGACGGTGACGAAGGTGCGGATACCGCCGCGAACGAACCAGTCGGCATGGATGCGGATGTAGCGCGGCGCGATCGCCTGCACCAGATCGCTGCAGATCGTGTTCGTCACCTTCTCGTGGAATGCGCCTTCGTTGCGGAAGCTCCAGAAGTACTGCTTCAGGCTCTTGGTCTCGACGCACAGCGCATCGGGCACGATGTCGATCGTGAAGTGAGCGAAGTCGGGCTGTCCGGTCAGCGGGCACAGGCAGGTGAACTCGGGCACGTCGAAGCGCACGCAGTAGTCGCGCTCGGGCGCCGGGCTGGCGAACACCTGCAATTCGCGACTCGGGGCGCTGGGCGGCACGGCGGGCGCCTGGCGCTGGTTCGGCGTTGGCTTGTGGCGGGTCTTGGCGGGCATCGGGACAGTGCCTTCGGGGGCGGTTCAGCGGGGCGCGATGCTATCATCGAGATCGCTCTCCGCTCCAGAAGCAGGCGAGTTTTCTCTTCAGAATCAACAACTTGCGAGCCCTGGCCGGCGCTGGCCCGGGCCGCCGGCGAAGCCTCTCCGATGCGCCTCAACCAGATCAAGCTCTCGGGCTTCAAGTCCTTCGCCGAGCCCACCACCTTCCAGTTGCCCGGGCAGCGTGTGGGAGTGGTCGGGCCCAACGGTTGCGGCAAGAGCAACATCATGGACGCGGTGCGCTGGGTGCTTGGCGAGAGCAAGGCCAGCGAGCTGCGCGGCGAGTCGATGCAGGACGTCATCTTCAACGGCTCGGGGCAGCGCAAGCCGGCCGGCCGGGCGAGCGTGGAGCTGGTGTTCGACAACAGCAGCGCGCGTGCCGGCGGCCAGTGGAACAGCTTTGCCGAGATCGCCGTCAAGCGCGTTCTCACGCGGGACGGCACCAGCAGCTACTACATCAACAACCAGCCGGTGCGCCGGCGCGATGTGCAGGATGTGTTCCTGGGCACCGGCCTGGGCCCGCGCGCCTACGCGATCATCGGCCAGGGAACCATCAGCCGCATCATCGAGAGCCGCCCGGAAGAGCTGCGGCTGTTCCTCGAAGAGGCCGCTGGTGTCAGCAAGTACAAAGAGCGCCGCCGCGAGACCGAGAACCGGCTGAAGGACACGCGCGAGAACCTGACCCGCGTCGAGGACATCCTGCGTGAGCTGCACACCAATCTCGAGCGCCTGGAGGTGCAGGCGCGTGTGGCGTCGACTTACCGCGCGCTGCAGGACGAAGGCCTGCTGCGCCTGCACCAGTTGTGGTTCCTGAAGCTGCGGGATGCGGCGGGTGAAGAGGTCCGCGTGCATCGCGCCGTGGCTGAGGCCGCCACCGCGCTGGAAGCGCAGACGGCCGAGCTGCGCCGCGTCGAGGCCGACAGCGAGACGCTGCGCCAGGCGCACTACCAGGGGGGCGACGCCCTGCATCTGAGGCAGGGCGCGCTGGCCGATGCGGCGCTCGAGGTCAGCCGGCTCGAAGATCGCATCCGCTACGTGGTCGAGTCGCGCCAGCGCGCGCAGCAGCGGCTGGCCGAGCTGCGCGCGCAGGACGCGCAGTGGGCCGCCCGTGAGCAGGACGCGCTGGCCGAGATCGAAGACATCGCGGGGCACAGCGAAGCGGCCGCCGAACAGTCCGACGTGCTGCAAGCGCAGGCCGAGGAGCAGGGGGCCAGCGTGCCCGCGCTCGACGAGGCGTTGCGCGCCGCCCAGAGCGCCGCGAATCAGCAGCGGCTGACCGCGGCGCAGGTGCACCAGCAGATCGAGCTGCTGGCGGCCGACAGCCGCAACGTGGCCGAGCGCGAGCGCACGCTCGCGGTGCGGCGCGAGCGTCTGGCAGCGGAGAAGTCCGGGCTGGTGGCACCTGACGCGGCGCGCCTGGCGACGCTGGCTGGGCAGGAAGCCGATGCCCACGAGCAGCGCGACGCGGCCGAGGCCCGGCTGCACGAGCTGCAGGACGCACTGGCGCAGCTGGACGAGCAGCGCCGCGGCGCGCAAGAGCGCAGCGGCAGCGAGGCCGCGCAGCTGGCCCAGATCGCGGCGCGTCTGGGCGCGCTGCGTGCGCTGCAGGAGAAGGTGCAGACTGACGGCAAGCTCAAGCCCTGGCTGCAGCGCCACGGGCTGGACGGTCTGCAGGGGCTGTGGAACCAGATCCACATCGAGCCCGGCTGGGAGACCGCGCTGGAGGCCGTGCTGCGCGAAAGGCTGGGCGCGCTGGCGGTCGGCCGGCTGGAAGGCGTGCGCGCCTTCGCCGCCGATGCGCCGCCGTCGCGGCTGGCCTTTTATGCCCCGCCAGCCGTACCCGGCGCTTTACCGCCCCACAGCGCAGACACCGCAGACCTGCCCACGCTGGCCTCCAGGCTGCGGCTGGGCGACGCCGCGCTGTCGGCGCTGCTTGGCGATTGGCTGGCCGGCGTCTACAGCGCCGACAGCATCGACGCGGCGCTCGCGCTGCGCCCGCGGCTGGCGCATGGCGAGGTGGTGATCGTGCGCGAGGGCCACGCCGTGTCGCAGCACGCGGTGGCGTTCTACGCCCCCGATTCCGAGCAGGCTGGGCTGCTTGCGCGTGCACAGGAGATCGAAAACCTCGACCGCCGCCAGCGTGCGCAGTCGCTGATGGCCGATGAAGCCCGCGCCTCGGCCGTGCGCCTGGAAGCCGCCTACACCGACACCGCGCAGCAGCTGGCCGGCGCGCGGCGCCAGACCGCCGAGGCGCAGACCCGGGCGCATCAGTCGCAGGTGGAGCATCTGCGCCTGCAGCAGCAGGCCGAGGCGGCCGGCACGCGCAGCCGCCGCCTGCAGGAAGAACTGGCCGAGGTGGACGGCGAGCGTGAAGAGCTGGCCGAGCGCCGCGAGGTGGCCGAGGCACGCTTCGCCGATCTGGACAACGAGCTGGCCGACGCGCAAGAGCGCCATGCGACGCTGGAAGACGAGGTGATTGGCGCCGAGCGCCGGCTGGCCCAGTCGCGTGAGCAGCAGCGCAGCCTGGAGCGCCAGGTGCAGGAGGCGCAGTTCCAGCAGCGCACGCTGGTGGCGCGGCGTGACGAGCTGCAGCGCTCGGTCGAGACCGCGGCCGCGCAGCGCGCCGGCAACCAGCAGGCCGGCAGCCAGCTCGAGCTTGAGCTGGGCACGCTGGACGATGCGGCGGCGCAGTCGGGGCTGCACGGCGCACTGGCGCTGCGGCTTGACCGCGAGCAGGCGCTGGCCGCGGCGCGCAGCCATTACGACGATCTGAACGCGCAGCTGCGCCAGCACGACGAGCGGCGGCTGGTGCTGGAGCAAAGCCTGGCGCCGCTGCGCGAACGCATCGTCCGGCTGCAGCTCGAACAGCAGGCGGCGCAACTGGGCGGCGCGCAGTACGCCGAACAGCTGTCGGCCGCGGGCGCCGACCTGACCGCGCTCGAACGATCGGTGGCCGAGGGGAATGTCAAGCTCGCCGGTCTGCAGGGCGAGATCGACCGCCTTCAGCGAGAGGTGGCCGCGCTGGGGGCCGTCAACCTGGCGGCGCTGGAAGAATTGGGCAGCACGCGTGAGCGCAAGACCTTCCTCGATGCGCAGATGGCCGACCTGGCCGAGGCGATGGGCACCCTGGAAGACGCCATCGGCCGCATCGACGCCGAGACGCGCGATCTGCTCGCGCAGACCTTCGAGCAGGTCAACACGCATTTCGGGCAGATGTTCCCCAGCCTGTTCGGCGGTGGCACCGCGCGGCTGGTGATGACGGGCGGCGAGATCCTGGACGCCGGCGTGCAGGTGATGGCGCAGCCGCCGGGCAAGAAGAACAGCACCATCCACCTGCTGTCTGGCGGCGAGAAGGCGCTGACGGCCATCGCGCTGGTGTTCGCGATCTTCCAGCTCAACCCGGCGCCGTTCTGCCTGCTCGACGAGGTGGACGCGCCGCTGGACGACGCCAACACCGAGCGTTACTGCAAGCTGGTCAGCCAGATGAGCGCGGGCACGCAGTTCCTGTTCATCAGCCACAACAAGATCGCGATGGAGATGGCCGAGCAACTGGTCGGCGTGACGATGCAGGAGCAGGGCGTCTCGCGCATCGTGGCGGTGGACATCGACGCCGCACTGACGCTGGCCGAGGCGGCCTGAGCGGCCGGCCGGTGGGCGCCGCGATGGAACTCTCGCTGACCCAGGCGCTGTTGCTGGCGGCGGCCGGCGTGGTGGTGCTGGTGCTGGTGCAAGGCTGGTGGTCGGCGCGCCGCGCCACGCCGCGCCGCGCGGCGCCTGACACGCGGTCCGGCGCCGGGCGGGTCGAGCCGGCGCTGGGCGAGGCCGTCGCCGCGCCGGCCGCTGCCGAACTGCGTGCACCCGGCCCGCGGCGCAGCGCGCGGCTGGACGCGCTGATCGATGCCATCGTGCCGATGACGCTCGAGGCACCGGTCAGCGGCGAGCATCTGCTGGCCCACCTGCCGAGCACGCGCCGTGCAGGCAGCAAGCCCTTGATCATCGAAGGCCTGGACACCGAGACCGGCGACTGGCAAGCCCCCGCCGCCGG
>JBBQOR010000094.1:0-7039 GCA_038331055.1 Burkholderiales bacterium | reverse complement strand
TCATTTTCGTGCTGTCCCCTGGCGGCTACCTGCCCCAGGCGGGCGACCGCGTGCAGTGGCTGAATGTGGACGGCACGGCGCAGGGCCTGGGCACGCTGTCCTGGCGCATCGCCACGCAGGGCGCCGGTGCGCAGTGTGCCGCCTGCGAGCTGCGCCACTGGGCGGTGCCTGACGACCTGCGCGTCAGCTTCAATGGCGGTGTGCTGAGCATGCAACCGGTGCCCGAGCCCGGCACCTGGGCCTTGTGGCTGCTTGGTTTGGCCGCCCTGGCCTCAGCCAGGCGAGGCGGCTACAAGAGTCACTGGAAACGGTTCCGCCGAAGTCCGCGCTAGCGCGCTGTGCCCGATCGAGACCGGGCCTTGTCTCGACCTTCTTGCTTCTGCCTTTGCAACTCCCCTGGATGGCCCTGGCGCAGCCAGTCCCCGCAGCCCTGTGCACCGGGCCGCCTGAAAGGTGTTGGCTGGAGGATCTGCTTCGGGTCGCCCTGAAGCTGTCGGCACGCGCCTGCAATTGGCCCTGCCCAGCGGCGCAGTGGGAAGTGGGAAGTAAGAAGTGGGAAGTAAGAAGTGGCGGCCCGTCGGCCCTCGGCTGACGATGCCGTTGCTGCGCGGGCATGATCGAAAGACGCTCAGCCTCTCAGGCCCGCCACGGGTTGATCACAGCCGCGCTGGCGGCTTCGAAGGGGCCGGCATCCCGGGTGGCCACGGCCAAGCCGTTGGCAGCGGCGATGGCCGCAATGCAGCCATCGGCGGTGGCGATGGCCAAGCCCGCTGCCCGAGCCTTGGCGATCAGCACCGCACAAGCTTGCGTGCAGGCCAGATCGAAGGGCGGCACGCAGCCGGCAAACAGCGGCAGCACGCGCTTTTCCAGACTTTGCTGCAGGCCCGAGCGCCGGCCTTGTCGCGCACCTGCGAAAAGACCGCAAATTCCGCAGCGCTCGGCTTGGCCTGATGGCCCATGTCGGCCACCAGCGAACCCTTCTTCACCCGCCCCTGCGGGCTGACTGCGGACTCCAGGATCCCGCGCACCTAGGCCTCCATGCTTTGGCCGTGCCGCGCCGCCCGCACGCGCAGGGCCCGGTGCACTTCGTCGGGAATGTTGCGAACAGTCAGCATGGCCATCTTCATCACCTCAATGCGAATTCAATGCATGCAGTGTCCTCGCTGCATGCAGTTTTGTCGGCCGAACAGTGGAGGAAGCGGCACCGTTGCTCGCCCTCAGCCGGCGACGAAGTTGCCATGAAAGCCCGGCGGCATCGCATACGGCAGTTCGGCCTGCGCGATCGGGCCGTCAGCCACCGCGGCCATGTCCAGCAGGTTGAGCACCGTGCGCTGGCGCGCGCCGTCGTAGACCAGGCCCAGCAACCAGGCGTCGCGCTCGCCGCCTCGCCCGGGCTTGGGCACCACGATGTGCTCCTCGGCGATCACGTCGCGGCCATAGTCGAAGCGTTCGCGCCGGCCGCTCTGCAGGTCGAGCACCTGCACACCGTGCAGCATCGAGCTGCCGGCGGCCGTGGACCAGCTGCCGATGCTCGTCAGCCAGCGCGCCGGGCGGGCCACCCAGGCCGGGTGGATGCGCGGGAACTCCACCAGGTCGTCGAAGGTCTGCAACTGCGCCTTGCCGCTGGTCATCGACAGCCGGGCGATGCAGATCGAAGACGGCGCCGCCGAGAGCGGCATCTGCCCGCGCATCAGCTGCACCGCGTCGTGGTCGAGAAAGCCCGCGTCAGGCGCGCCGACATAGCTGAGTACGATGCTGCCGTCGGCTTCTTCGTGCGCGTTGCCGACGTGGAACACCATCTGCGGCGGCAGCTCGAAAACGCGCCGGCGGCGGATGTCGGTCTTGTCCATCACCAGCACGCGCAGCGGCTCGCCGGCCTCCATCACGAAAGGCCGCGGCCCGGGGTGCGTCTGCTCGAAGCGCAGGCGCACCGGCGGGATGGGCACCACCACCCAGCGCTCGGTGACGGCCATGTCGTGCGTCATGGCAAAGGGCAATGGGTGCTCGCCGATCTGCACCTGCACCAGCCGGCCCTGGGCGTCGATCTGCCACAGCACCAGCTTCTCGCCGGCGTTGCCGATGTTCCAGAGATGCCCCGCGCCATCCACCTTCGGATGCGCCGAGAAAGGCACGCCGCGCAGGTCGGCGCGCCAGGCCACAGGGCCTTCCGTGCGCAGGTCGCCACGGTCCAGCGCGTACGCCGAGCCCCCCTCCCACAGCGCGAGCAGGCGCCCGCCATGTTCGATCAGATTGGTGTTGGCGGTGTTCACGCTGTCACTGCCCGACATCGGCAGCGGCCGCTCGACCGAGGTGCCAAAGGCCGGCAGCGCAAAGCGCCCGGCCGCAGACTCGGCCCGCAGCTTGGCCGTCTGCACCAGCCGTGCGCGATGCGTGACGCCGCCATCGGCGAGCGTGAACTGCTGCGCCAGGCCGTCGCCGTCGAACCAGTGGTGGTAACGCTCACCACCGCGCTCGAACAGCGCCGGGCCGTTGCGCAGAAAGCGCCCGCGCAACCCGGCCGGCCAGCGGCCGCGCAGCAGCGGCGCCTCGGCAGAACGGCTGGCGTTGGCCTCGGTGACACCCTTGAAGGCGCGCAGCAGCGGTGCGTTGGCCACGTTGGCGTCGAAGTCGGCCGCGAGGGCCGGGCGCGCACGCGCCGGCAAGGCGGGCAGTGCAAGTGCCGCGGCAGCGGCGCTGATGAAAGTGCGGCGGTGCAGTGTCATGGTCTTCTCCCGGGCGCTCAGACCGACATCCGCACGACGATGGTGGTGCCGTCCAGCGGCACGCGGCCGCTTTCCCAGACCGGCCCCATCGGGCCCGGGGTGCCGCTGCTGCCCCAGGGCTCGAGCGGCATGCCCAGCAGGTTGCGGTCCATGCGGCCGTTGCCATCAAGGTCCTGATACAGCATCAACGCCACCTCGCGGCCCGCCAGGCCGCACAGCTCGAGCCGCGTCACCGCGTCGCCCGCCGGCACCGTCACCGCACGCAGCGGCTGCCGGCCGAAGCTCTCGGCCGACACGTAAGCGGCCACCATCAGCACGCCTTGCTGCGGGCGCACGTTGCGCACCTCGACGGTGGCGCAGCCGGGGCTTGACTGGGCCTGGGCCTGGGCCTGCGCCTGGGCCTGCGGCACCAGTCCGGCGGCCAGGGCCAGCGTGCACAGCAGCGCGCGCAAGAGAGCGGAAGCGTTCGGGCGGTTCATCGGCGGTCTCCACAAGCGCCAGATACGGCGCGATGGAGGGCATGTTCTGCGCCCGCCGGGCGTCGGGCCAGCGGCAGGCGACGAAACGACAGCCTGCGGCGCGAAGCGACGGCCGCGCGCGCCAGCGGGTCAGGTCAGGCCGGCACCACCGCCATGCCGCGCTGCGTGAGCGTGAGTGCCACCGCTTCGCCGGGCAGCCACAGCCGGTCCACCTCGGGCGTAACGATGAAGATCGCGCCCAGCTCGGTGTGCAGCGTCAACTCCAGCAGCCCGCCCAGGTAGGTGCATTGGCGCACTGTTGCGGCCAGCGCGCCCTCGGGTGGCGCAAGGGCCGCCTCGTGCACGCGCCAGGACTCTGGCCGCACCGCCACCTTTACGGGGCCCGGCGCCACCGGCTGGCGCGCGTTCAGCGTCAGCGGGCCCAGACGCACGCGGCCATCGGGCTGCGCGACGGCATCGAACAGCGTGGCCTCGCCCATGAAGCCGGCGACGAAGGTGCTGGCCGGGTGCTCGTACAGCTGATGCGGTGTGCCGGCCTGCGCGATCAGGCCGGCGTCCATGACGATGATCTGGTCGCTCACTGCCAGCGCCTCGCTCTGGTCGTGGGTGACATAGGCCACGGTCAGGCCCAGGCGCCGCTGCAGCGCGCGGATCTCTTCGCGCATGCTGCGGCGCAGCCGCGCGTCCAGGTTGGACAGCGGCTCGTCGAACAGCATCACCGAAGGTTCGAGCACCAGCGAGCGCGCCACGGCCACGCGCTGCTGCTGGCCGCCGGAGAGCTCGCTCGGCAGCCGCTCGTCGAAGCCGGCCAGGCCGACGCTGGCCATGGTGGCGTGTGCGCGCTCGAGTGCCTCGGCCTTGGGCATACCGAGCACGCCCAGACCGTAGCCCACGTTGGCCAGCACGTTCATGTGCGGGAACAGCGCGTAGCTCTGGAAGACCATGCTCACGTTGCGCTCGGCCGGGCCGAGTGTGGTCACGTCCTGGCCGTCGATCAGGATCTGGCCCGCAGTGGGCGCGTCCAGCCCGGCGATCATGCGCAAGGTGGTGGTCTTGCCGCAGCCGCTGGGGCCCAGGATGGTGGTCAGGCTGCCCTTGGGCACTACCAGGTCGATGCCCTTGACCACCAGCGGCGACTTGGGCCCGCCATAGCGCTTGGTGACGCCGCGGAACTCGATGCCTGCATTCATGTCGCCACCTTTCTGCGCCCGAGCGTGCGCTCGCCGACCAGGAACTGGATTGCTGCCGTGGCCAGCGACATCAGCATGATCAGCACCGTGCAATAGGCCAGCGCCATGCCGTAGTCGCCGTTGCCGACGCGGCCGATGATGTAAGTCGTCGCCAGTTCGTTCTCGGCCGTGACGAGGAAGATCACCGCCGAGACGGTGGTCATGCTGCGCACGAAGCTGTAGACCAGTGCCGCCACCAGCGCCGGCTTGAGCAGCGGCAGCACCACCCGGCGCAAGGTGGTGGCGGTGCCGGCGCGCAGCATGGTGCTGGCCTCGTCCAGGCTCTTGTCGAGCTGCTTGAAGCTGGCGGTGCCGGCGCGCACGCCCACCGGCAGGTTGCGGAAGACGAAGCACAGCACGATGATCAGCGCGGTGCCGGTCAGCTCCACCGGGGGCACGTTGAAGGCGAGGATGTAGCTCACACCCAGCACCGTGCCCGGGATGGCGAAGGCCAGCAGCGCCGAGAATTCGAACACCCGCTGGCCGGCAAACTGCGTGCGCGCCAGCAGCCAGCTGATGAGCAGGCCGATGGTGGCGCAGATCGGCGCGGCGATGGCCGCCAGCTTGACGGTGGTGAAGAGCGAGTTCCAGGCGGTGCCGGCCCACACCAGGCCATGCTCGCCCCACTGCAGGTCGAAGGCGCGGATGAAGTGGCTCAGCGTGGGCGTGTAGTCGCGGCCCCAGGTCTGCACAAAGCCACCGGCGAAGGCGAACAGATAGACCACCACGGTGAACAGCAGCCATGGCCCGGCGATGCCACTGCACAGCCGGCGCACGCGGTCGGGCAGCAGCATCGACACGCCGGCGTCGCCCTTGCCCGAGACGGTGGTGTAGCTGGTGCGGCCGAGCACCCGCTGCTGGATGAAGAAGACAGCCAGCGCGAATCCGGTGAGGATCAGCGCCAGCGACGCGGCGCGGCCCTGGTCGTACTGCGCGCCGACGATGGCAAAGAAGATGTCGGTCGACAGCACCGCATACGAGCCGCCGACGATGACCGGGTTGCCGAAGTCGGCGATGCTCTCGATGAAGCCGACCAGGAAGGCATTCGCCAGGCCCGGCTTCATCAGCGGAAGCGTGACCGTCATGAAGGTGCGCATCCGGCTCGCGCGCAGCGTCTGAGCGGCCTCTTCCAAGCTCGGGCTGATGCCTTGCACCACGCCGCGCATGATCAAGAAGGCGATCGGCGTGAAGGCGAACATCTGCGCCAGCCAGACGCCGAACAGGCCGTAGAACCAGCGCGTGGGCGGGATGCCGAAGGCCCATTCGAGGAACTGGTTGACCAGCCCGGCGCGGCCGAAGAGCAGGATCAGCCCGAGCCCGACGACAAAGGGCGGCGTGATGATCGGCAGCAGCGCCAGGATGTTCAGCGGCCGCGCCATCCGACGCGAGCCGCGTTCGGCCCACAGCGCGATCAGCGTGCCCATGACGGTGGTGCCGGCGGCGGTCAGCAGCGCCAGGAACAGCGTGTTCCAGGCGACCCCGCAGCGCACGCCCCCGACCACACAGGCGAGCCCCCAGACGCGCTCGCTGGCCAGCCGCTCGGCCAGCGCCGACGCCGAAGGCGCACCGGCCTCGTCAAGGAACGCGCCGATCAGCGCCTTTCCCACCGGCAGCGCAACGAACAACAGCAGCAGCGCGGCGCACAGCACCACCGCGCCGGCGACGAAGGCGTCGCCGCGGAAGTAACCCAGGCGCGCGATGCCTGCACCCAGCAGCATCAGCAGCGACAGCAGCACCACGGCGGCGCCCAGGCCCATCCCTGGCTGGCCCGCGGCCAGTGGGCCAAACGCCGCGGCCAGCCACTCCCAGTTCCAGCCGCGCGCGCCGATGGCGAATCCACTGAACACCAGCAGCGCCAGCGCGCCACCGCCGCCGGCCACCAGGCCCCACCCCTGTGCGCGGCCCGGCGCCATGCGCGCGCAGGCCAGCGCGAGGATCAGGCCGGCCGGCGCAGCCGACAGCCAAGGCTTGCCCTGGCCCCAGGCCTGCACCAGCCCGGCGGCGGTCTCCTCGCCGCCGAAGACCCCGCGCAGCGACTGCAGCAGCGTCACGTTCTGCGGGAAGTACCAGGGCAGCAGCAAGAAGGCGGCCAGCCCGGCCAGCGCCCAGATCTGCATCAGGCGCAGCGCGCGCGCGGCGCCCGGGTGCGCCGGCAGCGCGGCGCGCGCGCCTGCCAGCGGCGCCATTGCGCCTGTCGTCACCGCGGCAGCGAATTGACTTCCTTCTCCCACTTGGAGATCAGGCGGCGGCGCTCGGCGCTGGCGCCGTACTTGGCGTAGTCGTAATTGATGAACTTGATCTTCTTGAAGTCGGGCACATTGGGGTCGACCGGCGTTGCCTTGTTCGACGGCAGCTGGAACTGCTTGGCCGCGGCACCGAACTGCTGCGCCTGCGGCGTCAGCGCCCACTCGTAGAACTTCTTCGCGTTGTCGGCGTTGCGCGCGCCCTTGATGATGCTCATCGAGCCGATCTCGGCGCCGGTGCCGTCGGTCGGCGTGATGGTCTCGACCGGGAAGCCCTGCAGGCGCTCTCCCGGGCCGTCGTGCACGAAGCTGATCGACACCGCCGTCTCGCCGCGCGCCACCGCCTTGATCGGCGCCGTGCCCGA
>JBBQOR010000093.1:0-7049 GCA_038331055.1 Burkholderiales bacterium | reverse complement strand
TGTCCTTGTAGGCACGGGCGGCGCGTTCGGCGTGCGCGATGGTCGGCGCGAACTTGGGCGGGTCGAGCACGATCGCGTCGAACTGCTCGCCGCGCTCCAGGCTCTGGCGCAGGAAGCGGTTGGCGTCGTGCTCGATCACGCGGCTGCGCGCGGCATCGAAACCGTTCAGCCGCACATGGGTCTGCAGTTGCTCGAGCGCCGGCCCCGAGCTGTCGACACTGAACACCTCGGCCGCGCCGCCGGCCAGCGCCGCCAGCGTGAAGCCCCCCGTGTAGCAGTAGGCGTTGAGCACACGCTGGGCACCCAGCCGCTGCACCCAGCGGCCGAAGGCCGCGCGGTTGTCGCGCTGATCGAGGTAGTAGCCGGTCTTGTGGCCGCCGGCCACGTCCACGCCCAGCCGCCAATCGTGCTCGCGGATCGTCACCCGGGCCTCGCCCTCGCCCTCGCCCTCGCCCTCGCCCTCGCCCTCGCCCTCGCTCTTACCCTCGCTCTTACCCTCGCCACGCAGCCAACCCACCGCCTCGGGCAGCCCTTCGAGGCCGCGCACCGCGGCGTCCGAGCGTTCATACAAGCGGCCACAGCCACTGGCGGCCAGCAGCAGGTCGGCAATCGTGGCCTTCCACCGCTCGACACCGGCGGCGCCGAACTGCGCCACCAGCGTATGCGCGTAGCGGTCGACCACCAGCCCGGGCAGGCCGTCGGCCTCGCCGTGCACCAGGCGCATCGCGTCGCTGTCGATCGGCAGCCTGGCGCGCAGCGCGATGGCCGCGGCAATGCGGCGCTCGAAGAAGCCACGATCGACGCGCTCGGCCTCGTCGAAGCTCCAGGCGCGCACGCGGATGGCCGAACTCGGGCTGAAAGCGCCCCAGGCCAGAAAGCGGCCGTCGGCAGACTCGACGCGCACGGTCTCGCCGGGATCGGCGCGACCGCTGGCAACGCTGCCGTCGAAGACCCAGGGGTGGCCGCGCTGCAGCGAGCGTTCGCGGCCTTCGCGCAGGCGGATGGTCTTCACAACCCGATGTGATGAAGCGGCGCGATGCGGCTCAAGAACGCCGCCGCGCGCGCGGGTGCGCCGCGTCGTAGGCCTTGGCCAGATGCTGGAAGTCCAGCCGCGTGTAGACCTGCGTGGTGGCGATGCTGGCGTGGCCCAGCAGCTCTTGCACCGCGCGCAGATCGCCGCTGCTTTGCAGCAGATGGCTGGCATAGCTGTGGCGCAGCATGTGCGGGTGCAGACGCGTCGGCAGACCGGCCTGCAGCGCCAGCGCGGCGAGGCGCGAGCGAACCTGGCTGGCTGAGAGCCGCGCACCCTGTCGGCTGACGAAGAGCGCTGTCTCGAGCGGTGCCGCCAGCGCCGCGCGCTGCACCTGCCAGGCCGCCAGCGCGGCGAGTGCCGGCGCACCCACCGGCACGCTGCGCCGCCGCGAGCCCTTGCCCAGCACATGCGCGGTGGCATCGGCGGCGTCCACCCAGCCGGCGGCACCGGGCCCGGCGGCGATATCGAGTCCGACCAGCTCACCCACGCGCAGCCCGCAGCCGTAGAGCAACTCGACGATGGCGTGGTCACGCGCACGCAGCCGCGCGTCGCCGCCCTCGCCTTCGAAAGCGGCCACGGCCACCGCCTGCTCGACCGACAAGGCCTTGGGCAGCGGCTTGGCCGCCTTGGGCGCGCGCACGCCGTCCACCGGGTTCTGCGCCACCTCGCCCTGCTGCCCCCAGAAGCGGTACAGGCCGCGCCAGGCCGACAGGTGGATGGCCACGGTGCGCGGCGCCAGCCCCTGCGCATGCAGCCGCGCAGCCCAGCCGCGCACATGGTGCGGCTGCACGGCAGCCAGCGACACCGCTGCGGCCTCGGCCAGCAGGTGCAGGCGCACCAGCGCATCGCCGATCATCACCACGCTGCGCACGGCCAGCCGCCGCTCGGTGCGCACATGCGCCAGGTAACGCTGCAGCGCGGGCGGCAGCGCGTCGGGCTTCACGCCGCCTGCAGCCGCCCCAGCCCGGCGGCGGCGATCTCGCCGATGCGGGCCAGAAACTCGGTGCCCATCTCGGCGCTGTAGCGGGTCGGGTCGGGCGAACCCAGCACCAGCAGGCCGAAGCTGCGCTCGCCCTCGCGCAGCGGGATCATCGCCAGCGACAGCACCGTGTGCGGCGCCTGCAGCCAGCGCACCGCCTCGAAGCCCGCGTTGACACCGCAATAAGGCTGGCCCAGGCTGCCGGCAAAGGTCTTGACGTCCTCGCTGACCGGCTGCGTGCAGGGCAGCTCAGCGAAGGCCGCGTCGGTATCCCAAAGGCGCAGCGCGGCCTGCGGGATCAAGAACTGGTGCGTGAGTTCGTCGAGCAGCGCCGCCGGCAGCGCGGCCGTCTCGTGCGTGAGCAGGATGGTGCGTGTCCAGCGGTGCAGCCGGTCGGCGATGGACACGTTCTCCTGCCCGTGGCGCATCATCTCGACGATCTTGCCTTCCAGGCCCTTGATGCGTTCACGCAGCATCTCCATCTGCCGCTCTTGCAGCGAGACCGCGCGCTGGCCATGCGGGCTGGTGATCTGCACCGCCGACAGCAGCTCGGCGTGGCGCTCGAAGAAGCCCGGCGTATTGGCCAGGTAGTTGGCGATGTCGGCTTCGGTGATGCCCTGAACACCCGGTATATTGCTCACAGTTCGATCTCTCCTTCGTAGACGGTTTCGGCCGGGCCGCTCATGCGCACAGGCGCATCGCCGCCAGCCCACTCGATGTGCAGCGTACCGCCACGGGCGTCCACACGCACCTGCGAATCCAGCCAGCCCAGGCGCACGCCGGCCACCACCGCGGCGCAGGCCCCCGTGCCGCAGGCCAGCGTCTCACCCGCGCCGCGCTCCCACACACGCAGGCGCACGCGGTCACGCGCCAGCACCTGCATGAAGCCGGCATTGACGCCCTGCGCGAATCGCGGGTGGGTCTCTGTCGCCGGGCCATCGATGCCGACCCGGGCGTCGTCGACATTGGCCACGCGGCGCACCGCATGCGGGTTGCCCATCGACAGCACCGCCACCTCGGCCGCTTCAGACGGTTCGGCGGGCAGCGCCAGCGGCCACAGCTCGAAGCCGCCCTCGTCGCGGGCCTCCAGGCCCCGACTGTCGAAGGGAATGAGCGCGTGGGCGAACTCGGGCCGGCCCATGTCCACGCGCACCTCGCCGTTGTCCAGCACCGACAGCTCGAGCACGCGGTTGACGGTGCGCACACGCACCGTGCGCTGGGTCGTCAACCCGTGCGCGAGCACATAGCGCAAGAAGCAGCGCGCGCCGTTGCCGCAGTGCTCGACCTCATCGCCGCTGCCGCCGTTGAAGATGCGGTAGCCGAAGTCGATGCCGGGCTCGTTCGAGGCGTCGACGACCAGGATCTGATCGGCGCCGACGCCGAAGCGGCGGTCTCCCAGGTGACGCATCTGCGCGGGCGATAGCGCTGTCGTCAGCGCTGTCGTCAGCGCACTCGACATCGACAACGGGCCGCGCGTGGCGTCGAGCACGACGAAATCGTTGCCCGCGCCCTGCATCTTGGTGAAGCGCAACCTCATGACCTGGATTATCGGCGCTCAGTACAGCGGCGCCTGGCCCGGCGGCCGCGTCTTGAAGCGCCTGTGCACCCACAGGTACTGCGCCGGGTTGCGCCGGATCTCGGCCTCGATCCAGGCGTTCATGCGCGCCGCGTCGGCCTCGGCGTCGTCGCTCGGCCAATCAGTCCACGGCTCGAGGAAGCGGATGCGGTAACCCTGGCCGTCCGGCAGCAGCTCACCCACCACCGGCTGCACGATCATGTTCAGGCTGCGCGCCAGCCGTGAAGGCGCCAGCAGCGTGGCGGCCGGGTGGCCGAAAAAGGGCACGAAGGCGGCGTCGCGCAGGCCGAAGTCCATGTCGCTGGGGTTGAAGAAGGCGCTGCCACGCCGGATGGCGCGCACCATCGGCAGCGCGCTCTGCTGGCGCGTGAACATCTCCGCCAGCCCGAAGCGGCCGCGGCCCTTCTTCAGCGCGGCATCGAACACCGGGTTGCTTTGCGTGGTGTAGACGTTGCACACCTTGCGCTGCTGGAACAGCTGCGTTGCGGCACCCGCCACGTCGACCGCGACGAAGTGCGGCACCAGCCACATCACCGGCCGCGCGCTGCGCCCGGCCAGCCCGATGTCGCCTTCGACGTGGATCAGCCGTCGCAGGCGCTCGGCGCTGGCATACCAGAGCAGCGGACGCTCCAGCAGGCTGCGCGCCAGCCAGCGGAAATGCTGCCGCGCGAGCGACTCGCGCCACGCCGCGTCGTGCTCTGGAAAACACAGCGCCAGATTGCACAGCGCGATGCGCCGGCGGCCGCCCGCCAGCCGGTAAAGCAGCGCGCCCAGCGCATGGCCCAACGCCGCCTGCAGCACCAGCGGCAGCGCGTGCAGCAGCCACAGCAGGGCCAGCAGCGCATGCGCGCCCAACCGCCCGATCACGCCGCCCCCCGCGGTGCCTTGTAGCGCGCGTAGCCCCACAGGTACTGCGCCGGGCAGCGCAGGATCACCGCCTCCATCGACCGGTTCATCGCGGCCGCCAACGCCTCGTCGCTGGCGCCTGCAGGCAAGGGCTCGGCCAGCGGCTCGGCGTGCACCACATAGCCGCGCCCGTGCGGCAGCCGCTCGCACCAGAGCACGATCACCGCCGCACCGGTCTGCTGCACCAGCCGTGCCGCCAGCGTCATCGTGTACGCCGGGTGCCCGAAAAACGGCGCCCATGCGCCCTGGCCCTGCGGCGGCACCTGGTCGGGCAGCATGCCGGCCGTCTCGCCGCGCCTGAGCGCGCGAAGCAACTGGCGCACACCGGCCAGCGTGGCCGGTGCCGTAGCCAGATGGTCGCGGGCGCGCGCCGTCTCTTCCAGTTCGCGCAGCCAGCGCTGGCGTGCCGGGCGGTAGAGCACGGTCAGCGGCTTGCGCTGGCCGAAGCGCTGCGAAAAGGCCTGTGCGGCCACTTCGAAGCTGCCGATGTGCGGCGTCAGCAGCAGCAGGCCGCCGGGCTGAGCCACGCATTGCTCGATCAGCGTCTCGCCCTGCCAGTGCACCGGGTCCTCGATCGCCCGCTCGCGCGGCCGCAACCACAGCCGCGGCAGCTCCATCACCAGTCGGCCGGCCTCGGCCACCGAGGCGCGCCGCGCGGCCGGCGTGATGCCGGCCCGCCCGGCGTTCTCACGCAAGCCGCGCCGGTAGGCGGCCGACAGGGTATGGGCCACCCAGCCAAGCCCGCCGCCCAGAACGTGAACAAGCCACAGCGGCAAGCGGGCCAGCAGGCGCAGCAACGGCATCACGGTTGGTATGATTCGGGCATCGCCGAGTTATTGAACTACTTGCGGGGCGATGCGGGAACCGCCCAGCGAACCCTGCCGGGGCCAAGCCCCGATAAATGCCGCTAAAGCGTTCGCCGCTGCTCCAACAGTTTCAGGCCGGCAACGCACTTGCAACCTGACCTTGGAGTTTAAGAGTGGCCAACAGCGATTTCCTCTTCACGTCCGAATCCGTATCCGAAGGGCACCCCGACAAGGTGGCCGACCAGATCTCGGACGCCATCCTCGACGCGATCTTCAAGCAGGACCCGCGCAGCCGCGTCGCCGCCGAGACGCTGTGCAACACCGGTCTGGTGGTGCTGGCGGGCGAGATCACGACCAACGCGCATGTCGACTACATCCAGGTCGCGCGCGACACCATCAAGCGCATCGGCTACGACAACACCGAGTACGGCATCGACTACAAGGGCTGCGCGGTGATGGTCTGCTACGACAAGCAGAGCAACGACATCGCGCAGGGCGTCGACCACGCCAGCGACGACCACCTGAACACCGGCGCCGGCGACCAGGGCCTGATGTTCGGCTACGCCTGCGACGAGACGCCCGACCTGATGCCCGCGCCGATCTACTACGCGCACCGGCTGGTCGAGCGCCAGGCGCAACTGCGCAAGGACGGCCGACTGCCTTTCCTGCGCCCCGACGCCAAGAGCCAGGTGACGATGCGCTACGTCGATGGCAAGCCGCACAGCATCGACACCGTGGTGCTGTCGACCCAGCATTCGCCCGAGATGAGCCTGGGCGACAAGATGACGCCCGCGTTCTACGAGGCCATCCGCGAAGAACTCATCCGCCCGGTGCTGCCGGTGGAATGGCTCACGCCCGACACCAAATACCTCATCAACCCGACCGGCCGCTTCGTCGTCGGCGGCCCGCAGGGCGACTGCGGCCTGACCGGGCGCAAGATCATCGTGGACACCTACGGCGGCGCCTGCCCGCACGGCGGCGGCGCCTTCAGCGGCAAAGACCCGACAAAGGTCGATCGCTCGGCCGCCTACGCCGCGCGCTACGTGGCCAAGAACATCGTCGCCGCCGGCCTGGCGCGCCAGTGCCAGATCCAGGTCGCCTATGCCATCGGCGTGGCACGCCCGATGAACATCACGGTGTACACCGAAGGCACCGGCGTGATCCCCGACGACCAGTTGGCCAAGCTGGTGCACGAGCACTTTGACCTGCGCCCCAAGGGCATCATCTTGATGCTCGACCTGCTGCGCCCGATCTACGAAAAGACCGCCGCCTACGGCCACTTCGGTCGCGACGAACCCGATTTCACGTGGGAGCGGACGGACAAAGCGGCCACGCTGCGCGCGGCAGCAGGCCTGTAAGGCACGAAGCTACGCAGCGGATGGGGCCGGGCACAGCGCCCGGCCCTGCGACGCCACCCCATCCCATGGACGACCTGGTCCGTTTCTGGCGCGACCCTGCGCTGCCCTTCGTGGAAAGCCGGCGCGCCTGCGCCAGCCGCGCCGCCTACCTGCCCCATACGCATACCACGCTGTCCATCGGCGCGGTGGACAGCGGCACCAGCACCCTCACCTGCCATGGCACCCGCGTGACCATCGGGCCCGGCACCTTGGTGGCCATTCCGGCGGGCTGCGTGCATTCCTGCAATCCAGCCCCTGGCGGGTATTGGAGCTACCAGATGCTGCACTTGGACAGCGCCTGGGTGGAGGCTGTGCTGGCGCAGGCCAGCGGTATGCCCGCCGCCGCGTTGCA
>JBBQOR010000092.1:0-7119 GCA_038331055.1 Burkholderiales bacterium | reverse complement strand
CAGCTTGAGCATCTCCACCGCACGGTCCAACGCCTCGCGTCTGGATACGCCCTCGTGCAGCCGCACGCTCTCGGCGATCTGGTCGCCGACGGTGTAGACCGGGTTCAGGCTGGTCATCGGCTCCTGGAAGATGATGGCGATTTCCTTCGCCCTGATCTTGCGCATCTCGTCGTTGTTCAGCGGCACCAGGTCGCGCCCCCGCCACATCACCTGCCCGGCGACGATCTTGCCCGGCGGCATGGCCACGAGCTTCAGCACGGTCATCGCGGTGACGCTCTTGCCGCAGCCGGACTCGCCGACCACGCAGACCGTCTCGCCACCATCGACCGCGATGTCCACGCCGTCCACCGCGTGCAGCCAGCCATCGTCAGTCTTGAAGTGGGTCTTCAAGCCGCGGATCTCGAGCAGCGCCACTACATCACCCTCCGCGGGTCGAGCGCATCGCGCAGGCCGTCACCGATGAAGTTGATGGTCAGCACCGCGAGGAAGATCGCCAGCCCCGGGAACATCGACCAGTGCACCGCGATGTCGAGGTAATCGCGGCTGTCCTGCAGGATGCGGCCCCAGGTCGGGATGTCCGGCGGGAAGCCCAGGCCGAGGAAGGACAGCGTCGACTCGGCGATGATGGCCGCGGCGATGTTGATGGTGGCGGCCACGATCACCGGGCCCAGCGAGTTGGGCAGGATGTGCCGCACGACCTGGCGCGAGGTGGTGGCGCCGAGCGCGCGTGCGGCCTCGACGAACTCTTTCTCGCGCAGGCTGAAGAACTGCGCGCGCACCAGCCGCGCCACGGGCATCCAGCTAAGCCCGCCGATGACCAGCACGATGAGCAGGAAGATGCCGATCTCGGGCCCGAACACGCTCTTCAGGCCGTCGCGGAAAAAGAAGATCAAGAGCAGCAGCACCGGCAGCTGCGGCAGGCTGAGGAAGAGGTCGGTCACCCACATCAGCACCGCGTCCACCCAGCCGCGCGAGACGCCGGCGATGGCGCCGATCAGCACGCCGATGATCACCGCGGTGAGCATCGCCGCCAGCCCCACCGCCAGCGAGATGCGGCCGCCGTAGAGCATGCGCGCCAGCAGGTCGCGGCCGAGGTCGTCGGTGCCGAAAGGGTGCTTGGCCGTCGGCCCGACCAGCCGGGCCTGGAAGTCGATGTCGTTGATGCCGAGCTTCCACACCAGCGGCCCGAGCAGCACGGCCAGCACCGTCAGCCCGAGCACGAACAGGCTGGCATAGGCCAGGCGATGACGCTTGAAGCGCCGCCAGGCCTCGGCCCAGGGCGAGACGCTGTTGCGGGCCGTCGAAGCCGCTGGGCTACCTGTAGCTGATGCGGGGGTCGAGCCAGGCATAGAGCAGATCAGCCAGAAGGTTGAAGATGAGCACCAGGCCCGCGAGCACGAAGGTCACGCTCATGATCACCGGAGTGTCGTTGCGCAGGATGCTGTCGATGAGCAGCGAGCCGATGCCCGGAATGCGGAAGATCTGTTCGGTGACGATCGCGCCGCCGAAAACCGCCGGCAGTTGCAGCGCGACCAGCGTGACCACCGGAATCAGTGCGTTGCGCACCACGTGCTTCATGACCACCACGCGCTCGGACAGGCCTTTGCTGCGCGCGGTGGTGACGTAGTCCAGCCGAACCACGTCGAGCACCGAGGAGCGCACATAGCGCATCAAGCTGCCGGCCTGGAACAGGCCGAGCACGGTGACCGGCATGATCGACTGCTTGACATGGTCCCACCACCACTGCCAACCGGTGCTGCTGATGTCGGCGCGGTACACGAACGGCAGCCAGCCGAGATAGATCGAGAAGAAGAGGATGAACAGCAGCCCGGTGAAGAAGGTGGGCAGCGAAAAACCAATGAAGGCCAGCGTGCTGGCGATGCGGTCGAACCAGCTGTAGGGCCGCACCGCCGAGATGATGCCCACCGGCAGCGCGATGGCCAGCGCCAGCAGTTGCGAGGCACCGATGATGACGATGGTCACCGGCAGCCGCTGCATGATCAGTGTGTCGACATCGAGCCGGCTGATGAAGGAGAAGCCCCAGTCGCCCCTCAGCATCGAGCCCAGCCAGTGGAAGTAGCGCTGCCAGACCGGGTCGTCCAGGCCGAGGCTCGCGCGCAGCGCGAGGCGCACCTCGGGCGGCACGTTCGGGTTGGTGGCCAGTTCCTCGAACGGGTCACCCGGGGCCAGGGCGAGCACGGTGAAGAGCACGATGCTGATGCCCAACAGACTGGGAATCAGGATCAGCAGCCGACGCAGGATGTAGTTACCCAAGGCGTATGCGGGTCAGGTCGGGAAGGGGGAAGTCAAGGAAGAAGCGCGCCGGCCGGGTGCAGCCGGCGCGCGACGGGCAGCGGGGTCAGGCTTCCTTGAACCAGAAGGGCAGCGCCCACATGTCGTTGTCCCAGCCCGACAGCGGGGCCGCGAGCTTCAGCCCGGCGGCGGAGACGCGTGGACGGAACACCACCGGGATGATGTAGCCGTCAGCGCCGACCAGGTCATTCATGCGGATGAACAGCGCCGCACGCTTGACCGGATCAAGCTCGCCCTGCGCTGCCTTGTGCGCGGCGTCGTAGTCGGCGTTGACCCAGCGAAGGACGTTGCGGCTGGCCCACCGGTTGGCCTTCTGCGCCACCTCCCAGCTGCAATACTGCTCCATGAAGACCTGCGGGTCGGGCTGGGTCATGGTGGTCGTGTACATCTGGATGTCCGACCAGAACTTGGTGAAGGTGTCCGGGTTGGCCACGTCGCCGCCGAAGAACACCGCCGCCGTGACCGACTTCAGCTCGACATCGATGCCGGCCTTGGTGAAGGCATCCTTGACGATCGCCTGCGTCTTCTGCCGCGCTGCGTTGACGGAGGTCTGGTAGACGTACTTGAGCTTGACGTTGCCCTTGGCGCGGATGCCGTCAGCACCGCGACGCCAGCCGGCGGCGTCGAGCATCGCGTTGGCCTTCTCGACGTTGAACTCGAACTTCAGGTTCGGGCTGCGGAAGCGCGGCGGGTTGTTGAGGAAGTTCGCCGTCGCCACGCCGGTGCGGCCGTAGATGAAGTCCATCACGCTCTTGCGGTCGACCAGCAACGCGAGCGCGTCGCGCACCACCTTGTCGGTCAGGCTGGGATGCTTGCTCTTGGCATTGGCGCGCTCGCCGTCGACCTCGTTCCAGGGGTCGGTCGGGTTCAGCTGGATGAACTCGATATTGCCGCCGGGCACGATGGTGGTCTTGCCGCGGCCGCCGGCTTCGAGCCGTTTGAGGATCTCGTCTTCGACCTGCAGGTTCCAGGCGAAGTCGTACTCGCCGGTCTGCAGCACCGCGCGTGCCGCCGAGGTGGCGTCGCCGCCGCCCTTCATCTCGAAGGTGTCGAAGTGCGGCTGGTTGGCGACGTGGTAACTGGTATTGATGGCGCCGGTGACCAGATCACCCGGCTTGAAGTCGGTGATCCTGTAGGGCCCGGTGCCGACCGGCTTGATGTTGGCCGGCGCCTCGCGCGACTTGGCGCCGATGAAGGGCGCGAAGACATGCTTCGGGATGATCATGCCGGAGGTGCCGGTGAAGGCCTCGGCCCAGAACGGCGTCGGGCGCAGGAAGACCACCCGGACGGTGTGCGAATCGACCTTGGTCACCGTGAGGTCGCGGTAGGTGGCGACGTTGACGGTGGAGGTGGCAGGGTCCTTGCAGTACTCCCAGTTGAAGACCACGTCGTCGGCCGTGAACGGCTGACCGTCGTGCCAGGTGACGCCGCGCTTCAACTTCCAGGTGACGCTGCGCAGGTCGGCGGCCAAACCGCCGTTGGCCACGCTCGGAATTTCGGTGGCGAGCGTCGGCACCAGGTTGCCTTCGCCGTCCCAGCTGGCCAGCGGTTCGTAGAACACGCGCGAGCCTTCCTGCTCTTTCGTGCCGCTGGCGAAGTGCGGGTTCAGCAGCACCGGGCCCTGCCACCACAGCACCTTCAGCGCGCCGCCGCCGCCGCGCCGTGTCGGCTTGTAGACGGGCATCGTCTGCGCCTGGGCCACGCCGGCGTGCATCAGCATCATCGAGGCCATCGGCGCCGTCAGGCCCAGACCCACCATGTGCTGGATGAAGTTGCGGCGCGGCAGATCGCCTCGCTTCACGTCCTCGATCAGGGCACGCAGTTCCTGTTCTTGCATAACGATCTCCTGAGGCCCGCGTCAGGGCCAGTGGTCGATGATTCCGAAATCCCGGTGCGCGCCGCCTTGGTGCGGTGCGAGGGGCTGATCGTATAGACCCGTCGTGATGCACCGAATCGGGGTCCGCCCGATGTGCGAGACGCGTCGAAGCAGTGCAAAGCAAACGGCGTGCCGTCTGTTGGCTGCTTTTGACCCTGCGCCGGCAGTGGACTTCAGCCGATCGGCGGCCCGTCGAACGCCGGGTTGCGCAGCGCCGTCATCGCGTGGTCGCGCCAGGCGCCGTCGATGTACAGATATTCGCGCGCCAGCCCTTCGCGCTCGAAACCCAGGCGCTGCAGCAGGCGCAGGCTGCGCGTGTTGTCGGGCCGCACGTTGGCCTGGATGCGGTGCAGGTGCACTGCAGGGCCGAACATCACCGCAATCGCTGCAGCCAGCGCCTCGTGCATCAGGCCCTGGCCCTGCGCCTGATGGTCCACCGCGTAACCGAGCATCGCGCTCTGGAAAGGCCCGCGCGCGATCTGGCTGAAGCGCAGATGGCCGATCAGCGGGGACGTGCCGGGCGCAGCGTCATCGCCGTCTGTGCGGCGCGCGCGCAGCCACCATCGGCAGCCGCTGCCGGCGCTCAGCGCGGCGATGTCGTCGAGCAGCCAGCGCTGCTGGCGCTCGAGCGTGTACAGGTCATCGGGCCGCGGTGGATCCCAGGGCGCGAGGTGCGCATCGTTGCGGCGCAGGAAGTCCAGCGCCTCGGCCGCCAGCACCGCGCTGGAGGGCTCGAGCCACAGGCGAGGCGTGCTCAGCGTGGCGCCAAGAAAACTCATGCCGGGCAGTGTCGCAGGTCATGTCGCAGGTCATGTCGCAGGTCATGTCGCAGCTCATGTCGTCCTCAGCGCCGTTGGACGCAGCGTTTCCGACGGGGCGCCGCGCCGATCACATCGTCTTGACCCCGCACGGACGCCACGGCCGCGCATGCGCTACCGTCACCGCCATGAGCACCGCTGCCCTCCCGACACTGCCGATCAACCCGCCGAAAGGCCGCGCCCCGGCGCTGCGCAAGCTGGCCTGGCGCCAGACCGTGCGCGACTTCCGCGCTGGCGAGTTGCGCCTGCTCGGCCTTGCCGTGTTGTTGGCGGTGGCCGCGCTGACGGCGGTGGGCTTCTTCGCCGATCGCCTCAACGGCGGCCTGGCGCGCGATGCGCGGCAGTTGCTGGGCGGCGATGCCGTGGTCGGCAGTGACCGGCCTGCGCCGCCGGAGCTGGCCGAGAAGGCCCGCGCGCTGGGTCTGCAGGTCGCAGGCAGCGTGGGCTTTCCCAGCATGGCGCGTGCGGCCGACGCGCAAGGCGGCGCGACGCGGCTGGTGGCGGTGAAGGCGGTGCAGCCCGGCTACCCGCTGCGCGGCCGTCTGGAGCTGAAAGAGTCGCCCGACGGCCCACTGCAGTCGCTGGCTGCAGCACCGGCGCCGGGCACCGTGTGGGTCGATCCGGCGTTGCTCGATGCGCTGCAGTTGCGCGTCGGCGACCCGTTGCTGCTGGGCGATGCCTCGCTCACCATCACACGCATCATCGTCACCGAGCCCGACCGCGGCGCCGGCTTCATGAGCTTCGCCCCGCGGGTGATGCTGGCGGACGCCGACCTCGCAGCCACCGGCCTGGTGCAGCCCGCCAGCCGCGTCAACTACCGTCTGGCCGTGGCCGCCCCGCCCGGGCGCGACGCTGCGGTGCGTGAGTTCGTGCGCTGGACCGAATCGCGCATCGAGACGGCGCCCTTGCGCGGCGTGCGCGTGGAGTCGCTGGAGAGCGGCCGCCCAGAGATGCGCCAGACGCTGGACCGCGCCGAGAAGTTCCTCAACCTGGTGGCGCTGCTGGCCGCACTGCTGGCGGCCGTGGCGGTGGGCATCGCGGCGCGCGACTTCGCTTCGCGCCATCTGGACGACTGCGCGATGCTGCGTGTGCTCGGGCAGTCGCAGCGGCGCATCGCCAGCGCCTATGCGATGGAGTTCGGCTTCGTCGGCCTGCTGGCCAGTGCCGCCGGGGTGCTGCTGGGCTTTTGCGTGCACTACGTCTTCGTCTGGCTGCTCTCCGGGCTGGTCAACGCCAGCCTGCCCCCGCCGGGCGTGTGGCCGGCGCTGTTCGGCCTGGGTGTGGGCATGACGCTGCTGCTGGGCTTCGGATTGCCGCCGGTGCTGCAACTGGCGCGCGTGCCGCCACTGCGCGTGATCAGGCGCGATCTCGGCTCGCTCAAGACCACCTCGCTCCTGGTGCTGGCGCTGGGCGCGGCGGGTTTTGTCGGATTGCTGCTGGCGGTGTCGAGCGACCTCAAGCTGGGCGCCATCGCGGTCGGCGGGTTCGCCGCAGCGGCAGCGATGTTCGCCGCGTTGTCGTGGCTGGCCGTGCAGGCGCTGCGCCGGCTGGTGCCCGAGTCGCGCGCGCCGCGCTGGCTGGTGCTGGCGACCCGGCAGATCGCCGCGCGGCCGGCCTTTGCCGTGCTGCAGGTGTCTGCGCTGGCGGTCGGCTTGCTCGCTCTGGTGCTGCTGGTGCTGCTGCGCACCGATCTCATCGCCAGTTGGCGCCAGGCGACGCCGGCAGACGCGCCGAACCGCTTCGTCATCAACATCCAGCCCGATCAGGGCGAGGCCTTCCGCAAGGCGCTGGCCGACAGCGGCGTGCAGCGCTACGACTGGTACCCGATGATTCGCGGGCGGCTGCTGTCGATCAACGGCCAGCCGGTGCTCGGTCGCCAGTTCGCCGACGAGCGCGCGCAACGTCTGGCCGAGCGCGAGTTCAACCTCAGCCACACGGCCGTGCTGCCGCCGAAGAACCCGGTGTCCGCCGGCCGCTGGACGCCCGAGGAGCCGGGCGGCCTGAGCGTCGAAGAAGGCCTGGCCCAGACGCTGGGCGTCAAGCTCGGCGACCGGCTGGCATTCGACATCGCCGGACAGGTTCGCGAGGGGCGCATCAGCAGCCTGCGCAAGG
>JBBQOR010000091.1:0-7200 GCA_038331055.1 Burkholderiales bacterium | reverse complement strand
GATGCGCACCTTGCGGTCGACCGGCACCACCAGCGGGTTGTCCACCTTCAACAGGTAGTTGTCTCCCTCGGGCTTGCCGCTGCTCGACATCTGACGGTGGGCAGCGTCCAGCGTGGACAGGAAGGCGATGCCTTCGCCCTCGCCCTTGAGGTAGTCGTAGCCCCACTTCCACTGGTAGCCGGTGGCCTTGATCGTGAGGTCGGCGTTCGAGGTGTCCTTCATGGCCACCACCGTGCGCGTGGCCATCGCCCCCATGCCGATGACGATCAGCAGTGGCACCACCGTCCAGGCGATCTCCACCGTCACGCTTTCGTGGAAGTTGGCGGCCTTGTGCCCGACCGACTTTCGGTGCTTGAGGATCGAATAGAACATCACGCCGAAGACGCCGACGAAGATGACCAGGCAGATCACCAGCACGACATAGTGCAGCGTCTGCTGCTGCTGCGCGATGGCGCTCATCGGCGGATGAAGGTCGAGCTGGCGCACGGCCGGACCGCCGGGCAGATCGTTCACGGCCGCGTGCGCGGCGGCACCCGCCAGGGCCGCGCCAAGCGCGGCACCCACAGTCAGCCAGCCCTGCGCGCATCGCCGCAGCAGGGCATGGGTCAACGTCGTCGTCATCGTCGGGTGTCCAGTCGGAAAAGTCGTCAGCGGGCGCGCCGAAGCGCCCCGCGAAGTTCTTGCGCGAAGGCCGCGCGCAGCTCAGGGCGCAGGAAGCGCCCGACCCGCACGCGCTGGCCCTGTGCGGCGAGCTCGACCAGCGAGCCCTGGCCGTGGGCCGGCTCGATGCTCAGCCACTCGGTGCGGAAATCGGTGCGGGCCACACGGCCGCCGAACTGCTGCTCCACCTGCAAGGCATGTTCGGCCAACGTCAGCGTCTCGCGGTCGCCGGCGTGGCGCGCGTAGACCAGCAGTGCGAGCCCCACCAGCAGCAACTCGGTGCCGGCAAAGGCCAGCACCAGGGGCGCGCCCTGGAACCAGAAGCCCAGCCCGACCGTCAGCGAAACCGCGCAAAGAGACAGGTACACGGCACCCAGCTGGCGCGGTGTGATCGAGCAGTTGCGCTTCAGCACCCACTGCATCACATGACGCTGGGCCTCCGGCGGGCCGACACTGAGAGCACGGCCGAAGCGCAGCAGCGGCGCAGGGGCGGGTGCGGGCCAAGGGGTCGGGGCGGTGGCTGCGGTCATCCAGGGCGGTTGCGGGGAGTCGCTTCCGGCATCGCCTGGACTCAGGCGGGAGGCGTCACCCGAATGTCCGGTGAGGTCCCGGACTGATCTGAAGATTCTAGCCGAGCACCGCTTACCTTCGGGCGACTGCACCTCGGCGCGCCATTGCGCGCAGATCCTCGACCGCCACCGCCGTCTCGGCCTGCATCCGAGGGCGCGGCGGCGGGCGAAAGGCGTGGCCGTAGACCAGCTCGAAGACCAACCGAGGTCGACCATCGGCCCCGGCCAGCGCCGCCAGAGCCGTGACCAGCTGATCGCGCCAGCGCGGCGTGCGCAGACCGGCAAAGCGCGCACCGTCGGCGTTGCCGCCCAGCGTGCGCAGTTCCTGCACCAGTGCCTCGGCATCGGGCCAGCTGAGTTCGAGCTGCTCCTGGTCCATCACCGGATCGGCAAAGCCGGCCTGCACCAGCATGTCGCCGAGGTCATGCATGTCGACGAAAGGCGCGAAAGGCGCAGGCCAGCCCTGCGCCCGGTAGAGCTGACGCAGACCTGTCAGGCTGCCCGGGCCGAGCGTGGAGAACATGACGAAGCCGTCGATCGCCAGCGCGCGATGCCAGGCCGAGAACAGCGCCGCCGGATCGGGCACCGCGTGCAGCATCATGTTGGCCCAGAGCAGTTGGCCGGCGCCTGCGGGCACCTGCTCGTCGTCGATCGCCGGCGTGGCTGATGCCGACCAGCGGCGCGGCGACCACCACGGCGCCGGCTCGGGCGTTGGACCAGCCGACGCTGCATTGCCATGGGGCTGCACCGGCACGATGCGCGCCCTGGGGTAGGCGGTCTGCAGCAGCGCGCGGCTGGCCGCGCCCTGGGCCCACCAGTCCAGCACCTGCAGCGGCTGCAGCTTGACGATCGCCAGCCGCTCGGCCATGCGCCGGGCCACTTCGGTGTGCAGCCAGGGTGGCTGCGGCGCAGCCGCCAGACGGCGGCGGATCCGATCGAGCGCCTGCGGGTCCACCGGGCGTGGCGCAGATCTGTCGCCTTCGCTGGACTGGCGTGCGGGCATGGCCGGCCAGTATATTGAGGCGATGCTGCGGTCCATTCTTCTTCGCTTGCGCCCGCCGGGCCAGTGCGAGGTCTGCCGGCGCTGGTGCGCTGGCGGGCTGTGCGAACGCTGCGAGGCGCGCTTCGCCGCCGCCGCGCCGCGCTGCCCGCGCTGCGCGCTGCGCGTGGGCACGGCCGGCCTGCTGTGCGCAGGATGCCTGCGCGAGCCACCCCCTTTCGAGCATACCGTCTGCGTGGCCGACTACGCCTTCCCCTGGGACAGCCTGGTCGGCGGGCTCAAGTTCCGCGGCCGCCTCGAATGGGCAGCGCTGCTGGCCCACAGCCTGGCGCAGGCCGTGCGCGCCAGCGCCGCGCCGGCGCCTGATCTGGTGCTGCCGCTGCCGCTTGCCGCGCCGCGCCTGGCCGAGCGCGGCTTCAACCAGGCGTGGGAGATCGCGCGGCCGCTGGCCCACGGCCTGGGCCGCCGCGCCGACGCACGGCTGCTGCAGCGCCCGCTGCCCGGCGTGCCGCAGGCCGGGATGACGCGGGCGGCGCGGCTGTCGCTGCAGCGCGTCGCGCTGGTCGACGATGTGCTGACCACCGGCGCTACTGCGCGCGCCGCCAGCGCCGAGTTGCTGCGCGCCGGCGCCGCAGCCGTCGATGTGTGGGTTGTCGCGCGCACCGCCTGAACCGCATGTTCCACATCGTCCTGGTTGCCCCGGAGATCCCGCCCAACACCGGCAACGTCATCCGCCTGGCCGCCAACACCGGCTGCACGCTGCATCTGGTGGAGCCGCTGGGCTTCTCGATGGAAGACCGGCTGCTGCGGCGCGCCGGGCTGGACTACCACGAGACCGCCCGCGTGCGCCGCCATGCCTCGTGGGACGCGCTGCTGCACAGCGAGCGGCCCGACCCGCTGCGCTGCTTCGCGCTGGAGACCAGCGGCGAGACGGCTTTCGCGTCGATGCAATGGTGCCGCGGCGACTGGCTGGTCTTCGGCGGCGAGACCCGCGGCCTGGACAGCGCGCTGCTGGTGCGGTTCGCTTCACCCCGACGGGTGCGGCTGCCGATGCTGCCGGGGCAGCGCAGCCTGAACCTGAGCAATTCGGTGGCGGTGACGGTGTTCGAGGCCTGGCGTCAATCAGGCTATGCCGGCAGCGCGCCCTGAGGCCGCGTCAGAACGCCAGCTCGTCGCGCGAGCGCCGCGCCATCAGTTGCTGCATCGCCTGCGCCGCCTGCAGACGGCCCTGAAGCACCTCGACCACCGCCTCGGTGATCGGCATCTCCACGCCCGCGGCGCGGGCGCGCGTCAGCACCACGGGCGCGCTCGACACACCTTCGGCGACATGTCCCAGCTCGGCCAGGATGTCGGGCAGCGCGCGGCCAGCGGCCAGTGCCAGCCCGACACGGCGGTTGCGCGAGAGATCACCCGTGGCGGTGAGCACCAGATCACCCAGCCCCGAGAGGCCCATGAAGGTCTCGGCACGCGCGCCCAGCGCCACCCCCAGACGCGTCATCTCGGCCAGGCCGCGCGTGACCAGCGCCGCGCGCGCGTTGGCGCCGGTGGCGGCCATGCCGTCGACGATGCCGGTGGCGATGGCCATCACGTTCTTCACCGCAGCGCCCACTTCGACACCGACGAGGTCAGCCGAGCGGTAAACGCGCAGGCTGTCGCTGTGGAAGGCCGCGACGACGGCATCGACCAGGGCTGCTTCGCTGCTGGCCGCCACCAGCGCAGTCGGCAGGCCGCGCGCCACTTCCAGCGCAAAGCTGGGCCCCGAGAGCACGCCGGTGGCTTCATGCGGCCGAAGTTCGCGGGCGATCTCATGGCCGAGCAATGCGCTGCCCTGCTCGAAGCCCTTGCACAGCCAGAGCGCCGGCACACCGGCCGGCAGCGCGGCCAGCGCAGGCCGCAGACCGACCATCGGCGTGGCGATCACGAGCAGCCCCCCCGCTGCATGGGCCACCGCCTGCTGGAACGACGCGGTGAGCGCCAGTTCGGGCGGCAGCATCACCTGCGGCAGGTAACGTGCGTTGCAGCGCGCCGACCGCATTGCCAGAACCTGCGTCGCGTCGCGTGCCGCCAGCAGCACCTGGTGGCGCCCGGCGGCGACGATGGCCAGGGCGGTGCTCCAGGCACCGGCCCCGAGCACCGTGATGTTCACAGGTTCGCGCTGATGGTGGCGGGAACGGGAAGGCCCGTGCCCCGACGGCTCAGTTGACGCTGGTGATGATGCTCGAGCCGTTGGCGGTCTGCGCCAGGGCGGCCTGCTGCTGCTGGGCCTCGAACATGGCCTGGAAGTTGACTTCGGTCAGCAGGATCGGCGGGAAGCCGGCGCGCGTGCAGACGTCGGAGACGATGGCGCGCAGGTAGGGGTAGACCATCTGCGGGCAGACGATGCCGATGACGCCCTGCATCTGGTCTTCGGGCAGGTTGCGGATCTCGAAGATGCCGGCCTGCTTGGCCTCGACCAGAAACAGCACCTTGTCGCCGACCTTGGTGGTCACGGTGGCAGTGACGCAGACTTCGAACACGCCGTCGGCGACGTTCGCCGCACTCATGCCCAGGTTGATGTCGACCTGCGGCTGCGCCTGCTCTAGCAGGATCTGCGGCGAATTCGGCTGCTCCAGCGACAAGTCCTTGAGGTACATGCGCTGGATCTGGAAGATGGGGGTCGGGGCGTCGGCCATGTCTGCAACTTTCTGGTGGAGGCGGTTGGCGCGGCCCGGCTCGCGAGGCTCGGATGCGGCACGCCGCGGGGGTGGGCGCTGCCTGGTGGCAGCGCGAGGAGCCGGATTATGGCGCCGCGAGCAGCGGCATCAGCGCGCCGCGCTGATCCAGCGCGACCAGATCGTCACAACCGCCCACATGGGTGCTGCCGATGAAGATCTGCGGCACCGTACGGCGCCCGGTCAGGCGGATCATCTCGTCGCGCTCGACCGGGTCCAGGTCGATGCGGACTTCCTCGATGCGCTCGACGCCGCGCTGCTTGAGCAGCGCCTTGGCGCGCACGCAGTAGGGGCAGACCTGGGTGGTGTACATCTTCACGGAGTTCATGCGCCACATTGTTCCGCAAGCGGCGCGGCCGTGCTCGGCGAGGGGCTGACGCAGCCCGGCGCAGCCGCTCAGGCGGGCGCCTTCTCCACCGGCAGGCTGGCCTCGCGCCAGGCGGCCACGCCGCCGCTGAGGGCGACTGCGCGCTCATAACCCAGCTTGCGCAGCGCGCCGGCGGCGCGGCCGGAGCGCGAGCCGTTGGGGCAGACCACGATCAGCGGCAGCGCCTTGTTGCTCGGCAGAGTCTTGTTGCCCTCGATCGATCCGAAGGGCACGTTGCGCGCCCCCGCGACGTGGCCGGCGGCGTACTCGGCGGGCTCGCTGACATCGATCAGCACCGCCTTCTCGCGGTTGATCAGGCGCACCGCCTCCGACGTGCCCACCGACGATGCGCCGCCGGCACCGCGCCGCACAAGCGGCCACACGAGCATGCCGCCGGAGATGAAGGCCACCAGGATCAGGATCCAGTTCTGAATGAGGAAATCCACGGGGATAGACGCTGTCGGTCGGAGTCGGTCGGCTGGTGAAGGCGCAGGCGCCAAACCACGAATTATAGAATCCGGCGATGGCGCACACACTTGTCCTCATCCGCCACGGCGAGTCGACCTGGAACCTGGAGAACCGCTTCACCGGCTGGACCGATGTGCCACTGACCGACACCGGCATCGCGCAGGCGCGGCAGGCCGGCCGGCTGCTCAAGGAGGCAGGGTTCGAGTTCGACCTCTGCTACACCTCGGTGCTTCGACGCGCCATCTGGACGCTATGGCTTGCTCTGGACGAGATGGAGCGCACCTGGCTGCCGGTGCATAACCATTGGCGGCTCAACGAGCGCCATTACGGCGCGCTGCAGGGCCTCAACAAGACCGACATGGCGCGCCAGTACGGCGACGCGCAAGTGCTGCAGTGGCGGCGCAGTTACGACATCCCGCCGCCGCCGCTGGCCGCCGACGACGAACGCAGCGAGCGTCTGGATCCGCGTTACTCGGGGTTGGCTGAAGACCAGGTGCCCAGGACCGAATGTCTGAAGGACACCGTGGCCCGCGTGTTGCCGCTGTGGCATGAAAAACTTGCGCCGCGCATCCGAGCCGGCGAGCGGCTGGTGATTGCAGCCCACGGCAACAGCATGCGCGCGCTGGTGAAGTACCTCGACGGCATCGGCGAGGACCAGATCGTCGGCGTGAACATCCCGAACGGCATCCCGCTGGTCTACGAGTTGGATTCCGACCTCAGGCCCGTCTCCAGCCGCTATCTGGGCGACCCCGAGGCCGCTGTGCGCGCAGCGGCGGCGGTGGCCAGCCAGGGCCGGGGCTGAAAAGACAGCGGCTCGAAGATTGCGTGGCTGACGGCCGCATCGACGCTGGTGGCGCCTCGTCGTCGAAGTGCAGCAGCAGGCGGTCGTCGTGCATCGGATGGGTCAGGTGAAGGTCCGCCTCAGGCGCTGCGCGTCGCGTCGGCCAGCGCAGCTGCGACTGTCTCGCGCAGATGTTCGGCCAGCGCGCGGCGATCGGCGTGCCGGGTGCCCATCGGTTCGAGCAATTGCACGTGCACGGCCAGGTCGCGCGCGCAGGCCACGCGCCACATGCTCTGCGCCAGCGAGGTGTCGCCGAGGTATTCGACGGCATCGCTGAAGGGCTGCCCGGGCTGGCTGAAGCGCAGCAGCGCCGGCTGCACCGGTGTGCCGGTGGACACCGCCGCCTGCAGCAGATTGGCGTGAAAGGGCAGCACGCTGCGGCCGTCGCCGGTGGTGCCTTCCGGGAACACGGCCACCGTCTGCCCGGCCTGCAGCGAGCTGGCGATCGCGTGCACCACGCGCAGCGCGTCGCGCTTGCGCTCGCGCTCGATGAACAGCGTGCCGGCACCACCAATCAGCCGGCCCAGCAGCGGCCAGCGCAGCACGTCGGCCTTGGAGACGAAGCGCGCGTGTGGCACCACGGC
>JBBQOR010000090.1:0-7245 GCA_038331055.1 Burkholderiales bacterium | reverse complement strand
CCTGACCCTGGGGCTGACTCTGGTGCTGCTGCCGGCCGCCCCGGCCCGAGCCGACACGCACGGCGCCGACAGCGGCGGTGACCGCTTCATCGCGGGCGGCACGGTGTCGGTGGGCGAACCCGTCAAGGGCGATCTGTTCGTCACCGGAGGCAGCATCGACGTCGAGGCAACCGTCGGCGGCGACGTGGTGCTGGCCGGGGGTCGGGCACGCCTCAGCGGCGATATCGGCCAGACGGTCTACGCCACCGGCGGGCAGCTGACGCTGGCCGGCAAGCTGGGCCGCAATCTGCGCGCCGCAGGCGGGCGCATCGAGCTGGCGCCGACCTCCGAGGTGGAGGGCAACGTCACCGCCGCTGGCGGGCAGGTCTTGCTGCGCGGGCGCATCGGCGGCCATGTGAAGGTGGGCGGCGGCAAGGTGCTGATCGACGGTCCGATCGGCGGCGATGTGATGGTCGGCGCGGGTGAGCTGGAACTCGGCCCCAACGCGCGCATCGCCGGCAAGCTTCGCTGGCGCGGCAGCGACCAGTTCCGCCAGGACCCGCAGGCCGAGGTGCTGGGCGGCATCGAAAGGCTGGAGCTGCCCACGCCAAGCCGTGCAGCCGACGAGACGCCCACCGAATCCAGCGAGACCCCGGCGGCCACCGTCCGCGCCGGCGCCGGCTGGTTCTGGACCGCCGGCCTGCTGCTGCTGGCGGTGCTGTTGCGCGCCGCGCTGCCGCGCTTCTTTGGTGGGGCCAGCGAGCGGCTGCGCGAGCGGCCCGCGCTGGGCCTGCTGGCCGGCTTCGTCTTGCTGGTGGCGACGCCGGTGGCCGCGCTGGTGCTGCTGTTCACGCTGATCGGCGCGCCGGTCGCGCTGTTGCTGGTGGCGGTTTACCTGGCGCTGCTGCCGGTGGGCTACGCCAGCGCGGGCATCGCTCTCGGCCATTGGGTGCTGGCGCGCTGGCGGCCCGCCGCAAGCCGCGGCACGCAGGCGCTGGCGGTGGCGCTGGCCATGCTGTTGGTGTCGCTGGCCGGACGGATGCCCTATCTGGGCGGCTGGATCGCCTTCATCGCGCTACTCATGGGACTGGGTGCGCTGAGTCTGCAGGTGCTGCGGCAGCGCTCCGACGCTGCGGCGCGCTGAGCCGCCACCCACTCACACCGGCTACTGCACGAGCACGCCGATCGCGCGCGCCGCCTCCAGCAAGGGGTGATCGGCCGGCACCCGCCGGTTGCGCCCGGCCACCTCGCTGATCGGCACGCTGGTGCAGATGTCGCCCTGCAGCGCCACCATGCGGCCGAAGCGCCCGGCGCGCAGCAGCTGCGCGGCCTCGAAGCCGAAGCGCGTGGCCAGCACGCGGTCGAAGGCGGTCGGCGTGCCGCCGCGCTGGGTGTGGCCCAGCAGCGTGGTGCGCACTTCGCTCTGCACCAGGGGCTGCAACTGCTGCTGCAGCACGTGGCCGACGCCGCCCAGGCGCAGCGGGTCGGGGCTGTCGGCCAGCGTGGCGGCCACCGTCATCGCCGAACCGCGCGCCACCGCCCCCTCGGCGACGCAGATCAGCGTGAAGCCACCGGCGGCTTCGCGCTGACGGCACAGTGCCGCCACCGACTCGACAGAAAACGGCAGTTCCGGGATCAGGATCACGTCGGCGCCTCCGGCCAACCCGCCTTCGAGCGCGATCCAGCCGGCGTAGCGGCCCATGGTCTCGGCGATCATCACCCGACTGTGGCTGCGCCCGGTGGTGGCCAAGCGGTCCAGCGCCTCGGCGACCACGGCGACGGCGCTGTCGAAACCGAAGCTGCGGTCGTTGTGCAGCAGGTCGTTGTCGATGGTCTTCGGCACGCCCAGCACCGGCAGGCCGAGGCCACTGAACTGGTGTGCGATCGCCATCGTGCCGTCGCCGCCGATGGCGACCAGCGCATCCAGCCCGAGGGCCTGCACGGTCGCCATCGCCTGCGCCGAGGCGTCCGCGCCGCCGCAACCGAAGTAGTGGAAGGGATCGCAGCGGTTGTGCGTGCCCAGGATGGTGCCGCCTTCGGCCAGGATGCCGGCCACGGACTCGCGCGTCAGCGCGCGCGAGCGCTGCGTCAGCAGGCCGAGGAAACCGCGTTCGATGCCGGTGACGCGCGTGCCGCCATCGGCGTCCAGCAGCGCCAGCGTGACGGCTCGGATGACGGCGTTCAGACCCGGGCAGTCGCCGCCGCCGGTGAGGATGCCCACATGCATGGCATCAAGTCTGCAGCCAGGCCGCCAGGTCGGCCTTGAGTTGCATCAGGTCGGCGCGGCGCGTGTACATCATGTGGCCGGCGTCGTAGTAGCGGTGCGTCACGCGGGTGCGCACCGACAGCGGCACATCCAGCTGCGCCAGCGACCAGTCGCTTGCGCTGTAGGGTGTGCCCAGGTCGTAGCGGCCGCTGGCGGCCAGCACCTTCAGGGCAGAGTGCCGGCGCAGCGCGCGCGCCAGATCGACGCTGGTGGTGGTGTAGTCGTTGCCCTGACTGTCGCCGCGGTTCCAGTTCCAGCCACGGCCCACGTCGCGGTTGAGCACCTCGAAGCGCTGGTCGATGCTGACCCCCAGCGTGGTGCCGTAGTAGTCCATCGCGGCCATCGTGTAGGGCGGCACGATCGACTCCATGCCGGGGTCGAACTCCCATTCGCGCGTGCGGCTGGCGGCCATCGGCCCGGCCACGCGGGCGTCCAGCCGGCCGACGATCTGCCCGCGGGCGCGCAGCGCCTCGAAGAAGAAGTCGGCCTCGCTGATGCGCAGGTTCTTCTCCTCCACCAGCGCTTGAGGCAGGCCGCTGAGTTCAGCCAGCCGGCGCGCGATGCGCGTTCGGGCGCGGCCCTCGAGCCGCGCGCCGGCCATCAGCGCACGGGCATAGTCTTCGGCCACGAAAGCCTCGGCGGCTGCACGCGCGGCTTCGGGCGAGGCTGCCAGCGGCCCCTTCAGCAGCCCGTGGTACTGGGCCACGTTGGCGAAAGCGGGCAGGAACAGCGCGTACGGCAGCAGGTTGCCCGGCGCAAAGACCAGCGTCTGCAGGTCCATCGCCAGCGAGACCAGCACCACGCCGCTGACCGCCACGCCCATGCCGATCAGCTTGTCGGCCAACGCGGCACCACGTGTGGTGCCGTAGCTCTCGCCGGCCAGGTAGACCTGCGAACCCCAACGCTGGTGGCGTGCCAGCCACACGCGCACCACCTCGGCCAGCGCCGCCACGTCGCCGTCCACCGAGAGCATCTTCTTGCGCGCCTTCTCGCTGGCGCTGGCCGACCAGCCGGTGTGCGGCGGGTCGATGAACACGAGATCGAAGTGCTCGAACCAGGACTGCGGGTTGTCCTGCACGGCATAAGGGCCGACGCCCAGGCTGCCGTCGTCGGGTACGACGATGCGCTTGGGCCCCAGCGCGCCCAGGTGCAGCCAGATCGAGGCCGATCCCGGCCCGCCGTTGAAGGCAAAGCACACCGGACGCGAGGCCGGCGCGGCGCGGTCCAGGCAGTAGGCGGTGGTCATCACCGCGGCCTGCGGCTCGTCGGCGAGTTCGGCGATGACCTCGCCGCGCACCGGCATGAAGGCCACCTCGGCGGTATACGACTGGCGCTGGCCGCCGACCAGCGCCACGCCGGGCGAGCGTGCGGCGGGCCGTGCCAGCAGCTGATCGACATGGACGCGCGCGCGCTGCTCGGCAGTCTTCTCCGAGGTTTTCGCGTCGGTCTTCTCTTCGTTCTTCTGCGGGCTGGCGTCAGCCATCGTCACACTCCGGGCAGCTGGAAGCTTGAACCATAGCGCACCGGATAATCCGCCGATGACACGCCCCTCGGCTCATCTTGTGCGGATCTTCGTGGCCGGCCTGCTGGCCGCGCTGCCGCTGGCCGCGACCATCGCCATCTTCTGGTGGGCGGGCAGCCTGGTGATCCAGTTCGTCGGGCCGGACAGCCGCATCGGCGGCCTGCTCGGCGCCATCGGGCTGGGCGTCACCGGCTCGGAAGTGGTGGGCTACCTGATCGGCATCGGCGTGGTGCTGGGCGCCATCTTCGCGCTCGGGCTGGTCGTCGAGGCCGGCCTGCAGCGCGGCTTGGCCAGCGCGATGCGGGCGGTGCTCAAGCGCATTCCGCTGGTCAGCACGGTCTACGACCTGGCTTACAAGATGGTCGGCCTGCTGTCGCAGCGCGACGAGGACGGCGCCAAGTCGCTGAGTGCCGTCTGGTGCCACTTCGGCGGGCGCGACGGCAGTGGCGGCGCGGCCGTGCTGGCGCTGCTGTCCACGCCCAAGGCGGTGCTAGTGGATGGCCGGCCGTACCTGGGCATCATCGTGCCGACTGCGCCGGTGCCGGTGGGCGGCGGGCTGATCTTCGTGCCCGAGACCTGGGTGACACCCGCTGATGTCGGTGTCGAGGCGCTGACCAGCATCTATGTCTCGCTGGGCGTGACCGCCTCGCAGCACCTGAAGCCAGCTGCGCGCATCGGCTGAACCGAGTGCGGCGCCACCGAGGCGCCGCGGATCAGCCCGCCAGCAGGGCGGCGTACCGCGCCAGGTCGACGTTGCCGCCGCTGACCAGCACGCCGACGCGCGCGCCACGCAGGTCGGGCAGGCCCTCGGCGCGCTCGAACAGCGCCGCCGCCGCCAGCGCGCCGGTCGGCTCGATGACCAGCTTCATGCGCTCGGCGAAGAAGCGCATGGCACGTACCAGCGCCTCGTCGGGTACGGTGACGATGCCGCGCACCAGCCGCTGGATGACGGGAAAGGTCAGGCGCCCACTGGCCTCGGTCTGCGCACCGTCGGCGATGGTGCGCGGCGTGGCGATGCGAACGATCTCGCCGCGCGCCAGGCTCTGCTGGGTGTCGTTGCCGGCTTCGGGCTCGACGCCCCAGACCGCGATGCCCGGCGACATCTGGGCGGCCGCGACCGCGCAGCCGCTGATGAGCCCGCCGCCACCGACGCAGACCAGCAGCGCGTCAAGCGGCCCGCAGTCGTCGATCAGCTCCAGCGCCGCAGTGCCCTGCCCGGCCATCACGTGCGGGTGGTCGTAGGGCGGCACCAGCGTCATGCCGCGTTCGGCGGCGATGCGCCGGCCGATCGCCTCGCGGTCCTCGCTGTAGCGGTCGAAGAGGACGACCTCGCTACCCGGCTGGCCGAGCTGGTAGCCGCGGGTGGCGGCCAACTTGGCCGGCGGCGCGTCGGCGGGCATGACGATCACCGAAGGCATGCCCAGGAGCCGCGCCGACAGCGCAACGGCCTGGGCATGGTTGCCCGAGCTGAAGGCGATGACGCCACCCTGCCGCTGCCCGGGCGTGAACTGCGCCAGGGCGTTGTACGCGCCGCGGAACTTGAAAGCGCCCATGCGCTGGAGGTTCTCGCACTTGAAGAAGACTTGCGCGCCACTGCGTTCATCGGCGGTGCGCGAGCGCATCACGGGGGTTCGATGGGCCTGCCCGGCGATGCGCCGGGCGGCGTCGGCGATGTCGTCGAAACTGATGGCCAGTGCGGCTTGGGCAATATTCATGCGGCCAGCATAGCGCCGTGCCTGAACCTCGGCGAGCGAGGCTGAGGCTGGCATGCCTCACTGGGCAGATTGCGGGCGCTCTCAACCCGCCGCGCTCTGGAAGCCTCCGGCGCGAAAGGTCAGCACCAGCGTATCGCGCCAGCCGCTCTGGCCGGGCACCAGCGGCTGGATCGGCGTGGTCTCGTGGATCACGCGCGCGTCGTCCAGCAGCAGCGCGCTCCAGGGCTCGGACAGCGTGAAACGCTGCCCTTGCGGGCCGTGCGCATCGAAGACCCGTGTCTCGCCGCCCTTGACGCCCATCCGTCCGACCAGGATGACCACCACCAGATCGACCCCGTCGCGGTGAGCGCCTTCGGGTGTCGGGCGACCGATGCCGCCGGCGGTATCGATGCGGAAAGGATGCGCCTCGACGAACCAGCGGCGATCTCCGCGCAACGCGCTCGCGCGGCCCGCAAGCGCCTTCAAGAGTCGCGCAAAAGCCACATCCCCCGCAAACGCGGGGGCCAGTGGCGCGAACCAGCGTTCGATGCCGCCGTGCAGGGCGTTGTACTCGAGCGGCTGCCAGTGCGGCCGCGGGCCGCACGCCTGCACTTCGTTGGCCTGCACCGTGAAGCAACCATGGCGCCGGCTCCGGTAGCGGCCGCCGTCGCGCAGATGCTCATCGGGGGGCAGATCGGCCCAGAAGGCCTGCAAACGCGCCGTGTCGGCGGCAGTGACATCCGCCAGGCGGGCCAGCGCGTCGGCGTCGAGCACGGCATGGCCAAGCTCCTTCAGCCGCGCATCGAGCGTGTCAAGCGGGGTCAGCGGCGGTTGTGGGGTCATCGTCGGAATCTCGAAGGTTTCGGCACCGGCGGCCGAAAATGGAGTGGTGCCTCCATTCTCCGGTCAGCTTCGCGAAGGCGGCGGACGTTAAGGTATCTCAACCCCCGAACGATGCAGTCCATGTACACCACCACGCAGTCTGAAAAGCAAGGCCTCTCCCTCGTCGACATCATCGACTTCAAGTGGCTCATGGCCGCGGCTGGCCACCCGGTGCATGTCGAGCGGATGCAGGGTGATCCAGCCTACGCTGAAGGCTGTCTGAAGCAGGCCGAATGCGGCGGCGACGCGGCGCTGAAGCAGGCCGCGCGCCGCTTGCGCGCGGCCCTGGCGAAGCAACGCAACGGTTGAGTTTCAGCGCGTCGGCGCCGCCGACGGCTCGTGCACCAGCTTCCAGGCGCAGAGCAGACCGAAGAGCACGTTGAGCAGCGCCACGCTGCCGACCAACGCCAGCCCCAGGCCGTTCAGCGGCAAGGCGTGCAGCGCCCAGGTGCAGATCGACGACATCAGGTTGAAGGCCACCCATTGCCAGAACAGCGGGTGGCGGGGCTGCCACAGGCGCGAGAGCTTGATCGACACCGCTTGATCGAAATCGTCTGCGCGCCTGAACTCAGGCCAGCCTGGAGCCGGCCAGCGCCGCGCCTGCGGCCAGCGCACGCAGCTTGGCCTCGGCCACCGCACGCGGCATCGGTGCCAGGCCGCAGTTGGTGCAGGCGATCAGCCGCTCGGCGGGCACGAAGCGCAACGCCTGCGCCAGCGTGGCGGCCACCTCCTCGGGCGTCTCGACCTGCTCGCTCGCCACATCGATGACGCCCACCATCACGTCCTTGCCGGCCAGCAGCACCATCAGGTCGGGCGGCACATGCGAGTGGATGCACTCCAGGCTCACCTGGTCGATCGAACTCGCCGCCAGCGCCGGGAAGATCTGCTCGTACTGGCGCCAC
>JBBQOR010000089.1:0-7281 GCA_038331055.1 Burkholderiales bacterium | reverse complement strand
GCCAGAACGTGCGCGCACGCGACATCTTCGTCGTCCAGCCCACCTGCACTCCGACCAGCGACAACCTGATCGAACTGTGCATGATGGTCGATGCGCTCAAGCGCGCCAGTGCACGCCGCATCACCGCCGTCATCCCTTACTTCGGCTACGCCCGGCAAGACCGCCGCCCACGCAGCACGCGCGTGCCGATCAGCGCCAAGGTGGTCGCCAACATGCTCGAGACCGTCGGTGTCGAGCGGCTGCTGACGATGGACCTGCACGCCGACCAGATCCAGGGCTTCTTCGACATCCCTGTCGACAACATCTACGCCAGCCCGGTGCTGCTGTCCGACCTCAAGGGCAAGAGCTACCGCGACCTGGTGGTCATCTCGCCCGACGTCGGCGGCGTGGTGCGTGCGCGCGCGCAGGCCAAGCAGCTGGGTTGCGACCTGGCGATCATCGACAAGCGCCGGCCGTCGGCCAACGTGTCGGAGGTGATGCACGTGATCGGCGAGATCGAGGGCCGCAACTGCGTGATCATGGACGACATGATCGACACCGCCGGTACGCTGGTGAAGGCGGCCGAGGTGCTCAAGGAGCGCGGCGCGCGCAGCGTCTACGCCTATTGCACACACCCTGTGTTCTCGGGGCCCGCGATCGAGCGCATTGCCGCCTCGCAGATCGACGAGGTGGTGATCACCAACACCATCCCGCTGGGCGCAGCGGCGCTGGGTTGTCCGAAGATCCGCCAGTTGAGCGTGGCCTTCCTGTTTGCCGAAACGATCCGCCGCATCACCGATGGCGAATCGGTGACTTCGCTGTTTGCTGACCAGAACAACAACTTCTGAAGAACGAAGAAGGCTGCCGCCGGCAGCCGTTTACTGTCCGGGCCTTCGGGCCCGTTTCAATCGGGTCCTGGTCGCGGGGCCCGCATCTTGGAGTCAACATGAAATTCACCGCTTATGAGCGTACGCTGCAGGGGACCGGAGCGAGCCGCCGCCTGCGCCACGCGAGCAAGGTGCCCGGCATCGTCTACGGTGCCGGCACCCCCAGCATGATCGAGGTCGATCACAACGCGCTCTTCTTCGCGCTGAAGAAGGAATCCTTCCACTCCTCGATCCTCGAGATGGATCTGGCCGGCAGCGTGCAGAAGGTGCTGCTGCGCGACTTCCAGATGCACGCCTACAAGCCGATCGTGCTGCACGTGGACTTCCAGCGGGTGGATGAGGCGACACGGCTGCGCAAGCGGGTGCCGCTGCACTTCGAGGGCGAAGACAGCTCGCCGGCGGTGAAAACCGACAAGTGCCTTGTCGCGCATGTGGCGACCGATCTCGAGATCGAGTGCCTGGCGTCCGAGTTGCCCGAGTTCGTGACCATCGACCTGTCGAACATGATCAAGGGCCAGTCGTTGCATGCCAGCGACCTGAAGTTGCCCGAGGGCATCAAGTTCGTCAAGCGCGGCACGCTCAACCCGGTGATCGTGTCGGCCACCGTGCCCAAGGCCGAGGAAGAGGAAGCGCCGGCCGCGGCGCCGATCGTGGCTCCGGCCGCGAAGACCAAGGCAAAGAAGGACGAGAAAGCGAACAGGAAGTAAGCCATACCCGCGGACGGGGGAGCCTCTCCCCCATCGTGGCGAGCCCCGCTTTGGCGGGGCTTTTTCTTGCCCGGTCGCCACCTATGATCGATTCCATGATTCGTCTGATCGTTGGTTTGGGCAACCCGGGCGCCGAGTACGAGGCCACGCGCCACAACGCCGGCTTCTGGTGGGTGGACTCGCTGGCCGATCGGCTGGGCGCGCGGCTGGTGCACGAGCGCGCTTATCAGGCGCGGCTGGCGCGCGTGAACCTGGCCGACGGGCCGCGTTGGCTGCTCGAGCCGCTGACCTACATGAACCGCTCGGGCGTCTCTGTGGCGGCGCTCGCGCGCTTCTTCAAGATCGCGGCTGACGAGATGCTGGTGGTGCACGACGAACTGGATGTGCTGCCCGGGCAGGCCAGGTTGAAGTTCGGCGGCAGCGCTGCCGGGCACAACGGGCTGAAGGACATCCACGGCATGCTGGGCACGCAGGACTTCTGGCGTCTGCGGCTCGGCATCGGCCACCCGGGCGTCAAGGCCGAGGTGGTGAACTACGTGCTGAAGAAACCCAGCGGCGCCGAGCGCGAGGCCATCGACGCCGCGATCACCAAGTCGCTCGACACCGCCGATCTGCTGCTGGCCGGTCAGATGGACCAGGCGCTGGCCCGCATCCATGCCCAGCCGCCGCGGCCCAGGCCGCCGCGTGTGGCCCCGGGCACACCCGCCGCCCCCAACTCCGAGAAGGACCCGATATGAAGATCAGCACCACGCTTGCGCTGCTGCCACTGCTCGGCCTGGCACTCGCCACCAGCGCGCAGACTTCCGCACAGACCACGGTCTGGCGCTGCGGCACCCAGGGCAACGTCTACAGCGACAGCCCCTGCGCCGAGGGGCGGGCGGTCTCGCTGATGCCTTCAGGCGCCGTGGGCTCGCCTCCCGGAGAAGCGGCCCGGCGCGAGGCGCGCGCGCTGGCCTTGCTGCAAGCCGAGCGGCGCGAGCGCATGGCCCTGGCCGCCCCGGCGGGCGGGATCAAGCCAGAGGCAGCGGCCGCAGCGAAAGCCCGTCGGCCGATCCAGACCCGGCAGGCGCCGTCAGCCGATGAAACTTGGCGAGCAGTTGCACCGGCGTCTCGACAAAAGAAGGGTTGACCGGGATGCAGGCTACCGGGCAGAGCTGCACGCACTGCGGCTCGTCGAAGTGGCCCACACATTCGGTGCACTTGCCGGGGTCGATCTGATAGATCAGCTCGCCCATCGAGATCGCCTGGTTCGGGCACTCGGGCTCGCAGACATCGCAATTGATGCACTCGTCGGTGATCCACAGCGCCATCGATTGCCCCGCTAGCCGCCCGGCTCGGAGACACGCTCCTTGAGCCGCTTGAGCACCGAGGGCGCAACGAACTTGGAGACATCGCCGCCCAGGCTGGCGATCTCGCGCACGAAGGTGCCGCTGACAAACTGGAACTGGTCCGACGGCGTCATGAACACCGTCTCGACGTCGGGCATCAGTTGGCGGTTCATGCCGGCCATCTGGAACTCGTACTCGAAGTCGGTCACCGCGCGCAAGCCGCGCACCACCACCTTGGCGCCCTTGCCGACGACGAAGTCGCGCAGCAGGCCGCGAAAGGCCGTCACCTCGACGTTGCGGTAGGGCTCGGCGATCTCTCGGGCGATCTCCAGCCGCTCGGCGATGGTGAACATGGTGCGCTTGTGGTGCCCGGCGGCGACCGCCAGCACCAGGTGATCGAACAACGTCGAAGCACGGCGCATCAGGTCTTCGTGACCCAGCGTCATCGGATCGAAGGTGCCGGGGTAGACGGCGGTCAGCCTGGTCTGGGTAGTCACGGCTCGCTCCTTGTCACGCCGGTCAGCGCCGACGGCGCGGAGTTTAGCCGCAGCAGGTGGGCGTAAACCGCGCCGGCGCGCAGGTGGCGGTGCACCGTGGTGCCTGCCGGCGCGTCGTCCAGCGCAGCGTCCGACTCGAGGTAGACAAAGCCCCCGGGCACCAAAAGCGGCAGCGCCGCAGTCAGGGCGGCAGCACCAATCCGGGCCTCCCACGGCGGGTCCAGCAGCACCAGTTCGAAGCGCGCAGGCGTAGCGCGGCGCATCCAGGCCAGCGCATCGGCGCGCTCGATGCGCACCGCCTGCGCGGCCAGCCGCTGCTGTACCGCGTGCAGGCCGGGCAGCAGCGTGCTGTCGAACTCCAGCAGCACCACTTCGGCGGCGCCGCGCGACGCCGCTTCGAAACCCAGCGCACCGCTGCCCGCGAAGGCGTCCAGCACACGCCAGCCGTCGAGGTCCTGCCCCAGCCAGTTGAAGAGCGTCTCGCGCACGCGGTCGGGCGTGGGGCGCAGGCCGGGGCGGTCGGCCACCGGCAGCTTGGTGCGCTTCCACGCGCCACCAATCAGCCGCACCTCACGCGGCGGCCCGCTGCGGCCAGAAGGAGCTGTGACCATCTGCGTCTACAGCCGAACCGGGATGCCGTCACGCGCCAGCAGCGCCTTGGCCTGCCCGACGGTGAACTCGCCGTAGTGGAAGATGCTGGCCGCCAGCACCGCGTCGGCGCCCCCGATGCGGATGCCTTCGGACAGGTGCTCGAGCGCGCCGACGCCACCCGAGGCGATCACCGGCACCGACACCGCATCGGCCACGGCACGCGTCAGGGGCAGATCGAAGCCGATCCGGGTGCCGTCACGGTCCATGCTGGTGAGCAGGATCTCGCCGGCGCCGGCCTCGACCATCTGCTGCGCCCAGGCCACCGCGTCGAGGCCTGTGTTGCGCCGCCCGCCGTGGGTGTAGACCTCCCAGCCGACGGCATGGTCGGGCCCGTCGGCGGCCGCGCCAACTCGAGCAACGGCGCGGCGCTTGGCGTCGATGGCCACCACGATGCACTGCGCGCCGTACTTCTGCGAGGCGTCGCGGATGACCTGCGGGTTGGCCACAGCGGCCGAGTTGATGCTCCCCTTGTCGCCGCCGGCGTTGAGCAGCCGGCGCACGTCTTCGACTGTGCGCACGCCCCCGCCCACTGTCAGCGGAATGAAGACCTGCGAGGCCACCGCCTCGATCATGTGCAGGATCAGATCGCGGCCGTCGCTGGTGGCGGTGATGTCGAGGAAGGTCAGCTCATCGGCGCCCTGCTCGTTGTAGCGCGCGGCGATCTCGACCGGATCGCCGGCGTCGCGCAGTTCGACGAAGTTGACGCCCTTGACGACACGGCCGCCGGTGACGTCCAGGCAGGGGATGATGCGTTTGGCCAGCATGGCACCGATCATAGGCGGCGCCCCTCGACGCCCCGGCGGGCGATTACCATTCCGGGCAAGTCCACTGCCCGGTACACGCCATGCCACTGCACCCTGTGCTCTCGATCCGTTGGTTCTTCCCCCTGGCCGCTGCGGCGGCCCTGCTGGCCGGCTGCGGCGGCGGCGGCGGCTCGGCCGGCGTCACCCAGCCCACCGTCAGCAACGTGGGCACGCAGACGCCGCGCTACGCCGCGCCGATGTTGATCACCATCAACGGCAGCCTGCTGGACGGCGGCATCGCGGTGTCGGCCACCGGCTGCAGTGCAACGACGCGCAGCACCACCGCGCCCAACGTCAGCGGCCCGACGACGGCCTTCTACCTCTGTACGCCGACGGCGCTGGGCGCACAGACCGTCACCGTCACGCGCACCGGCGACAACACCACGCTCGGCACGCAGGCTTTCACCGTGCCGACGCCGCAGGTGTCGATGAACATCGGCAACGGCGCGGCCGTCTCGGGCATCCTGGTGATCTCGCTGCGGCCCGATCTGGCGCCGATCACGGTCAACAACTTCCTCGCCTACGTCAACTCGGGCTTCTTCAACGGCACCACCTTCCACCGCGTCGCGCCGGGCTTCGTGATCCAGGGTGGCGGCTTCACCACCGACGGCACGCTCAAGCCGACCAACCCGGCCATCGTGCTGGAAGACGACAAGGGCCTGCTCAACGTGCAGTGGTCGGTGGCGATGGCGCGCACCAACGCGGCCGATTCGGCGACGTCGCAGTTCTTCGTCAATCTGGTCGACAACGCTTTCCTCAACCGCAGCCCGACGGCGCGGGGCTATGCGGTGTTCGGCAGCGTCACCACCAACACCGCGCTGGTCACAGCCATCGTCGGTGCGCCCTGCACGCCGACCGGCCCGAGCGAGTGCAACCCGCAGCCGCGCATGGTGATCAACAGCGCGACACAGACGCAGTAAGCGGGCCGCCCGCCTGCGCCCGATCAGGCCGCGCCGAGTTCGTCGGCGCGCGCCTGGGCTGCAGTGAAGTCGAGCGCGCCGGTGTAGATGCTGCGCCCGCAGATCACGCCGTCGACGCCTTCGTGTTCGACGGCGCATAGTTGTTCGATGTCGGCCATGCCGGCCAGCCCGCCGGAGGCGATCACCGGGATGCTCAGCGCCTGCGCCAGCTTGACGGTGGCCCCGATGTTGATGCCGGTGAGCATGCCGTCACGGCCGATGTCGGTGTAGATCACGGCCTCGACGCCGTAATCCTCGAACTTCTTCGCCAAGTCGATCACCTCGTGGCCGGTGAGCTTGCTCCAGCCGTCGGTCGCCACCTTGCCGTCCCTGGCGTCGAGGCCGACGATGATGTGGCCGCCGAAAGCGCTGCAGGCGTCCTTCAGGAAGCCCGGGCTCTTCACCGCGGCGGTGCCGATGATCACGTAGGACAGGCCGTCGTCGAGAAAGCGCTCGATGGTGTCGAGATCGCGGATGCCGCCGCCGAGTTGCACCGGGATGCGGTCACCCACCACGCGCAGGATCGATTTCACCGCGGCTTCATTGACCGGGCGGCCGGCGAAGGCGCCGTTGAGATCCACCAGGTGCAGCCGGCGCGCACCGGCATCGAGCCAGCGGCGGGCCATCGCGGCGGGGTCTTCGCCGAAGGTGGTGGAGACGCTCATGTCGCCCTGCTGCAGACGCACGCACTTGCCGTCCTTGAGGTCGATCGCCGGAATCAGCAGCATGGCCAGGGCAGGTGCGTGGGGCTCAGGGCTTCCAGTTCAGGAAGTTGCGGTACATCGTGAGGCCGTGGGCGGCGCTCTTCTCGGGGTGGAACTGAGTGGCAAAAATGTTATCCCGCGCCAGCGCGCAGGTAAAGCGGCCACCGTAGTCGCACAGCCCGGCGCTGTCGCGCGGGTCGGACGGTTCGGTATAGAAGCTGTGCACAAAGTAGAAGTGCGTGCCGTCGGGCACACCCTGCCACAGCGCATGCGGGCGCGGCGCGGCCACTTGCTCGACCTGGTTCCAGCCCATCTGCGGCACCTTGAAGCGGCTGCCGTCGGGCTGCAGCCGGCCTTCGAGCCTGAAGCGGCGCACCCGCCCCGGCAGCAGCCCCAGGCCCGGTGTGTCCTGCTCCTCGCTGTGTTCGAGCAGCATCTGCATGCCCACGCAGATGCCGAACAGCGGCTTGTTCGCCGCCGCTTCCAGCACCGCGGGCAGCAGCCCGCTGTCACGCAGCTCGCGCATGCAGTCGCGCATCGCACCCTGGCCCGGCAGCACCACGCGCTCGGCGGCCAGCACCTCGTCGGGGCGCGAGGTCACGATCACCCGCTGCCCGCTTTCGCCCGCCACATGCAGCACCGCCTGCGACACCGAGCGCAGGTTGCCCATGCCGTAGTCGACGACGGCGACGGTGGCCACGGCTACAGCGTGCCCTTGGTCGAGGGGATCATGCCGGAGGCGCGGGCATCGGGCGCCAGCGCCATG
>JBBQOR010000088.1:0-7333 GCA_038331055.1 Burkholderiales bacterium | reverse complement strand
CGCCGGCGAGCCGCCGCCAAGGCCCAGGGCAGCAGCGCGCCAGCCGCCGCCGGCCATAACGCGGCCAGCATCGACAGCAGCTCGGCGGCCGGCCCCAGATGATCGTGCAGCAGGCGGTCGTCAGCAGCCAGCAGCCGTGTGCAGTGCAGCGGCACGGACAGCCCGTCGCTGGCGCGGCGCAACGCGGCCACTTCTGCGCGCACGCTGTCCAACGCCTCGGCGAACTGCAGTTCCAGGGGCATTGCGGGCAACACCATCCGGGCCATCGCGTGCAAGGCCTGCGGTTGCGCCAGCGTGCCTTCGGTGACCAGGATGGTGGCCGGGTCGTCGGCGCTGCGTGCACCGGCCGGTGCCGCGCCGCGGCGCACGCTGATGCGTTGCAGCGGCACCGGCGCGGCGCCGGCTTCAGGATGCGCGTCTGCCAGCGTCGCCCCTGACGGCCCTGCGGCGGCGGCCAACGCGACCGCGGTGACCACGCAGGTGCGGATGTCCGCCGCGCCCGCCGCGCCCTCGTCGAACACGCGCAGCGGCAGCCGCCAGTCGGCCCACAGTTCGGCCTCCAGCCCGTGCAGACAGGGCGCGGCGCCGGCCAGCCGGTGCGCGCCGGCGCACAAGGCCTGCAGGCTGGTGCGCTCGACCGTGCGCGTGAGCGGCGCGAGCGGCAGGCCCTGGCGGGCCTGCAGCGCCTGCGCCAGCCCGGTGAGCAGACCGCGCTCGGGCACGCGCAGCGTGATGCGCTCGTCGAACAGCGGGGTGCCGTTGGGGGCCATCGTGTAGTCGCGTCCGGCCTGCAGGTGGTCGCGCGCCAGCAGCGCCTGCACTACCAGCGCCTCGCTGCGCAGGCCGGTCCGCCACAGCGGGGGCAGCTGGGCGGCCAGTTGCGGCAGCAGCGCCAGCCCGGCTTCGCTGAAGTCGATGCGGCCATCGTCGGCGATGCGGTAGTGCAACGGCGCCTGCAGCGCCTGCACCGCCTGGCAGGCGGCCGCAACGGCGGGCCGCAGCGCGGCGGCGTCTTCGGCGATGGTCAGCACCACCGGCTGCAGCGCGTCGTCGAAAAGCACGCGGTCGAGGTCGTCGATGAACACGCTGTGCAGGCCGCGCGTCAGGGTGCGCTGCAGCGGGGCATCGCGTCCGTCAAGCCCGATCTGCCCGATCTGCCCGCCCAGCCCGTTCAGCGCATCCAGCGCGTCGCCGCCGGCGCCGTTGCGAAGCCGGCGGTCGCGGCTCAGGTCGGCCGCCAGCCGGCGCGCCGCCACGTGCACCACGTCGGCACGGTAGGCGGCGGGCAGCGCAGCGCCTTCGACCTGCGCGCCGATGCAGGCGTTGTGCAGGCCGCAGGCGGCAAACCAGGGCCCCAGCGCCTCGGCGGTGGCGTTGGCCGTGCCGTCGTCCAGCGCGAGCATGTACACCGGCCGGCCGCCCAGCGCCGCGACGGCCGCCGCCAGGCCCAGCGCCTCCAGCCGGGGCGCGCGCGCGGGCAGGACGCAGGCGGCTCCGCTGCCCAGCGCCAGGGCCGCTTCGAGCACCGTGGCCGAGGGCTGCGCGCCGCTGTTGCGCGCCACCGCCTGCGCACAGGCCAGCAGCGCCTGCAGCCGGGCTTCCGCCAGCAGCACGGCGTCGTCGCGCGACTGCGCGCGCCGCAGCGCACGGCGGGCGGTTGCCAGCAAGCCGCTGATCGATGCCGCGTCCAGGCTGGGCGCACCGTCCAGCGCCGCCTGCAAGCGGGCCAGGCCGGCGCTGTGCGCCTGAATCGCGCGTTGCGCCGCGCGTCGGTGCGCCCAAGGCAGCGGACGCGAGCGCCGCGCGGCGGGCACCACCGGGCGCGGCACCCACCAGCGTTCACCGGCTGCCAGGCTGCCGGTGGCGCTCACGACTGCACGCCGTAGCGCTGCTGCAGCAGCTGCTGCAGGGAAGCCTGCCAGCGCTGCCACAACGGGCGCGGCGGCAGCTCCACCCGCAGCACGCCGGACATGCCATGCAAGCCCGCGCGCGACGCCGCGGCGGGGTCGGCCAGTTCTGCGCGCAACTCGAAGAAGGGCTCGGCTGCCATCGTGCCGGTACTGTCGTCCAGGCGCAGCGCCACCTCACCGCCGCCGCTGAAGCCCAATGACGCCGACGCCAGCCGCTGGCGCTGGTAGGGCACCAACTGCAGCGCCGTCACCTGCAGGCTCTCGCTGCGCCGGCTGACCAGCCGCAGCTCGGCCGGCGCGCCGGCGTGGCCGAAGAGTTCTGCCGCCTGGCTCTGCGGCAGCACCGCAGTGAAACGCAGCGAGGAGCGGTCGACCAGTTCACCCACCAGCTGGCCGCGCTCCGACCAGCTGCCCAGCCGTTCGTGCAGCACCGGCGCGACCCATTCGCCGTCCTGCGGCGCGCGCAACTCCAGCAGCGCGACCAGCTCTCGCAGTTCACGCTGGCGCTCGCGCAGTGCGTCCAGCTTGCTTTGCAGCGGCCCCACCTCGCCGGGCGAGTTGCGCAGGGCCTGGCGCTGCTGCGCGCTGACCTCGTTGATCTGCAAGAGCGTCAGATCGATCTGCTGCGCCAGGTCAGGGTTGTCGAAGCGCGCCAGCAGCGAACCGCGCTGCACCACCGCGCCATGCTGCGCCGGCAAGGCCACCAGCTGCGCCGGCATCGGCACGAAGAAGGGCGTACTGCGCGGCGCCTCGAGCACGCCTTGCAGGCGCACCGAGTAAGGCAGCGGCAGCAGCGCGATCACCAGCAGCGGCAGCGCCACCGCGGCCCCCACGCCGGCCAGCGCGCGGCTGCGCCCGCGGTGCAGTTGCGCGCCGCGCAGGTAGATCAGCAGCTTGTTCGCCGGCATCAGCACCATCGCGATGAGGGTGGTGGCCAGCATCAGCATGCCGACCGCGAACCACTGGTCGGTGACGAACAGCATCACCGCGATCGTCACCGACCAGCGGTAGAAGAAGGCCAGCGCGCCGTAGGTCAGGTACCAGCTGCGCTCGCTGGCGTCGGTGGCCGGCCCGACGCTGGTGCGCACGCCCAGCAGCCAGCGGGCACCATAGTGCAGCCACTGCTGCTGCGCCTTCTGGTACAGGTTGGGCAGCTCGGCCAGGTCGCTGAGGATGTAGTACGCGTCGAAGCGCAGCAGCGGGTTGCCGTTGAAGAGCAGGCTAGACACCGAGCCCACGACCATCAGGTTGAAGGCCAGGCTGTGCACGAAGCCGTCGCTGGTGGCCACCCAGACCATCGCCGCGGCGGCCGCGATGAACAGCTCGCTCAACATGCCGGCTGCGCCGACGTAGGCTCGCTGCCACTTGTCGCGCAGGCCCCAGCTGGCCGAGGCGTCCACATAGGGCAGCGGCGCCAGTACCAGGAACATCACGCCGGCGGTGGGCACGTGGCCGCCGTAGCGTTTGCAGACGAAGGCGTGGGCCAGTTCGTGCAGCACCTTGACCAGCGTGATGCTGGCGTACAACCAGGGCAGGTTGGCCAGCGACAGCAGGCCCTGGCCTGCGCCGTGCAGGCGGTCGGTGTTCTGCAGCACGGCGGCGGCGCCGGCCAGCACCACGGCCAGCCAGACGACGCCGGCGCCCAGGCCGGTGCAACGCATGATCAGTGGCTGCAGGCCGTCGAGCCAGCGGTCGGGGCTGACCAGCGGGATGCGCACGAACAGGAAGGCCAGCAGCTTGCCGGTCAGCTCCTTGCGCCGCTGCGTCTGCGAGCGCTCGAAGATGGCGGCGTTGTGCGGCCGATCGCGGAAGGACAGCAGGCTCGAGACATGCAGCTGCGACAACAGCCGCACCACCTCGTCCTGGCCGGGCACGTTCTGCGGGTGGCGCGCCACCAGCGAGCGCCAGATCTCGTCCACCGTGGCCTCGGGCTTGAGTTCACGCAGAAAGGCGTAAGCCTCGGGCGTGACACGGAAGAAGCGGTTGGTATAGGGGTCTTCCAGCACCACCCAGGGCCGGCCGCGCCAGCGCTGGGTTTGCGCTCGCACGGTGGGCAGCAGCGAGACCCGCGCCGAGGCGACCTGGAACCAGGCGTCGCTGAGCACCGAGGCGGTCAACGTGTCGGCCCCCCGGGCGCGCCGTCGCGCACCCGACCCCCCGAGGGGGGTCGGGCCGGCTTGGGGCGACCCGGCGCTCGGCCCGCTCGCGTGCTGCCGCCGTTCACCACCACAGCCACAGCCGCACCGAATCGACCAATCGGTGAGTCAGGATCCAGCCCACCTGGCGTTCGCCGGCGTCGATGCGCGCGGTGCCGCTCATGCCCGGGCGCCACCAGTCCTCGGGCGCCTGCAGCAGCTCGGCGCGGACCAGGAAGTGGTTCCCCTCGGCGCCCTTGGTCTGCGCCACCGGGATGACGGCCAGCACACGCAGCGGGATCGTCTGGTTCGGCCGGCTGACCAGCACCAGCTCGCCGCGAGCGCCGGGTTCGACCAGCGCGGCGTCGCGCTCGGGCACCTGCAGCGTGGCGTACAGACCTTCGATGCGGGCGATGCGGTAGAGCTTCTCGCCCTTGCGCAGCGGCGCGCCCTGCAGCTCCTTGCGCTCGCCCTCGACCACCACGCCGTCGAAGGGCGCGCGCAGTTCGGCCTGGGCCAGCTGATCCAGTGTGCGCGCCAGCCGCACCTGGGCCTGCGCGCCGCGGGCGTTGGCCACTTCCAGTTCGGCCAGCTGGCTGGCGGCGCGCGCCCGGTCGGCCTCGGCGGTGGTGCGCTTGAGCTCGGCGCGCAGATCGGTCTCTTGCTGGCGCAGTTCACGTGTGTCCATCTGCGCCAGCAGGTCGCCGTTCTTCACCACCTGCCCGGCGCTGACCAGCGCCGATTCGACACGGCCGTCGATCTGCGCACTCAGCACGCGCGTGCTGTCGGTGGCCAGTTGCGCGGCTGCCCCGACGCGGTAGTCCCAGTGCGCGAAGACCGCGTACAGCAGCGCGGCCGAGGCCAGAAGCGCCGAGGCCTTCCACAGCAGATGCCCGGGCCCCAGCACCCGCTGCAGCGCCAGCCGCAGGTTGTCCGCCTGGCGCAGCGGCCAGGCGCGTTCGCGCAGATGCAGCGTCTGCAGCCAGGGCAGCAGCGGCGCCAGCGCCACCGGCAGCAAGGCCCGCCAGCGCGGCCCTTGCGCCGCCGAGCCGGCGTCGAAGGCCAGCAGCAGCACGGCATGGGCGGCGTCCTGCCCGCGCGCCAGCGGCAGCGAGAGCAGCGCGACGCGGCCCAGCGACTGCTGCAGCAGCGCATGCGCCGGCAGCGCGGCCGTCTCGCCGGGCGGCGGCAGCGCCGTGATCTGCAGCGTCGGCCCGGCCAGCAGCGGCATCGCCGGGGTGTTGCCGGCGTGTGCCTCGGCTGGTGCGGGCATCACATTCGCGCCTTCGGCCGCCGGGGCGTCGAGCCAGGCGCCGTCCTCATGGTCCAACGCCTCGTCCAGCGCCTCCTCGGTGAGCACGACGGCGTGGCTGAAGCGGTCGAAGCGGTCGCGGTGGCTCAGCGCCACCAGCCGCACCTGTGCGCTGCCGCGTGCGCGCCAGCCCAGCGCCACCTGCTGCGCACCGCAGCGCGCGGCCAGCGAGTTGACGAGCGTCAGCACGGCCGGGCCGAAGCGCTCTTCAGCGGCGATCTCGTGGGCCACGTCCAGCAGCGCGGCCAGCGCTTCGGTGCGCCCGGCGGTGGCCGAGTCGACGCTGCGGGCCTCGACCTTCTCGCGGCCCGTGATGGCGCCGGTCAGGTCTGCGCAATCGCCCGGGGCCGGCAGGTCGGCCACCAGTTGCGCACGCAGCATCAGCTCGTTGAGTTGCGGCCGTTCGTGGTCGGGGATGGCGAGCAGCGCGAAGCCGCCGTCCCAGCGCTCCAGCCGGACCGCCACCCACCACACCGCGGCCCCGTCGCCGCCGCGGCCCGGTGCACTGGCAAAGCCCTGCGCGGCCGCGCGCTGGGTCAGCGCCAGCAGCTCGGCCCGCCAGGGCGGGCGCAGCGGATCTTCCAGCGCGCCGGCGGCGGCCAGCATGCGCCAGGCGTTCGGGTCGGCCGTGGCGGGATCGACGTCGGCGCCTTCAACCGTCACCACGCAGGCTGCGCCGGCCCGGCACAGGCGCAGCAGAGCACCGACCACGCGGCCGGCGTAACCGGGCTCACCTGCCGCGCCGCGCAGCGCGTGCAAGGCCTCGATCAGCTCGCGGGCACTGCCCCCGCCGGGCAGTGCCCGTGGCGCGCCGGGGCGCTCGGGCACGCTCGCGCTCATCGGGCTGCGGGCGCCGGCCGGCGGTTCATCGCGCGGGCCCCGTCTCCAGCTTGATCGTGCCCTTGATGCCGGGTGAGAGCCGTCCATCGGGGTTGGCGAAGCGCACCCGCAGTTCGACCAGCCCGCTGGCGGCATCCACTGCCGGCGAGATGAAGCTGATCTGCCCGTTCACGACGTCGGCGCCGAGCCCCGGCTCGAAGGCCACGGCCAGCGGCACGCCCACGCGCAGCCTGCGCGCCGCGGCGGCCGGCACGTTCACACGCAGGTGCAGCACCGAGGCATCGATCAGCTCGATGGCCATCTCGCCGGGCCGCGCCCATTCGCCGAGGTCGACGCCGATCTTGGTCACCAGACCGCCCACGGGAGCCTGCAGCCGGCGCGCCAGCCGCTCTTGTTCGGCCGATTGCAACTCGGCCTGCTCGCGCTTCTTCTGCGCCTCCAGCTGCGCCAGCCGGCCGCGGGTGGCGAGGAAGTCGAGTTCACTGCGCGCCGCGTCCTCGCGGCTGATGGCCGCGCGGGTGGCGGCGAGTCGGCGTGCGTCCTCGGCCAGCGGCTGCACGATGCGCAGCCGCTCTTCGTTGGCGCGGATCTCGGACTGGTCTTCGAAGACGATGCGTCGGCGTTGCTCTTCCAGCAGCTGCACGCGCTCGTCGAGCTCGATCAGCGTCTCCTGCGCCTCGACGCGGCGGCCCGGCTCGACCAGCACGCGGGTCACCAGCCCGGCCACCGCAAAGCTCAGGGTCAGGTGGTGGCGCGGGTGGACGATGCCGACGAAATCGGCCGCCGTCGCCGCAACCGGCCAAGCCAGTGCCGCCAGCGCGCCAAGGCCGGCCAGGGCGCTGCACAGGCGGCGGGCAAGTGAAGAAACGCTCAGGGGCATGTCACTCCTCGATGCTCACATCGTAGGCGTCGAGCAAGGAGCCGTCGACCAGTTGCAGGCCGACCACCGCCAGCGCCAGCCGGGCCTGGACGTCGAGCAGGCGCAGCCGGGCGTCGAGCAGATCGGCCTCGCGGCGCAGCACGCGCGCGGCCGGCGCCACACCGGCGGCCAGCTGCGCGCGCTCGGTGCTCAGCAACTCCTGGCGCGAGCGCAGTTCGCGCAGCAGCGGCGCGCGTTCGTCCTGCACCGCCGCCAG
>JBBQOR010000087.1:0-7337 GCA_038331055.1 Burkholderiales bacterium | reverse complement strand
ATCGAGATCCTGCTGCAGGTGATGGAGAACCAGCGCGACGACCTGGTCGTGATCCTCGCCGGCTACAAGGACCGCATGAACCGCTTCTTCCAGTCCAACCCGGGTCTGAACTCGCGCATCGCGCACCACATCGAGTTCCCGGACTATTCGGTCGACGAACTGCTGCAGATCTCCGAGCATCTGCTGGACGGGCAGCATTACCGCTTCGGCGACGGCGCGGCCGAGGTCTTTCGCCACTACGTCGAACTGCGCATCCAGCAGCCGCACTTCGCCAACGCGCGCAGCGTGCGCAACGCGCTCGAGCGGGCCCGGCTGCGCCAGGCCAGCCGCCTGTTTGCCGACCGCGAGCGTGAACTGACCGCGGCCGATCTCACGACGATCGTCCCGGCCGACTTGTTGGCCAGCCGGGTGTTCAGCCACACGGATTGACGAAAGGCACACATGCCGCTGTCCAGGAAGAAGACGCTCACCCAGTACCTGATCGAGCAGCGCCTGCGCTTCCCGCAGGCCAGCGGCGACCTGAACGCGCTGATCCTGGACGTCTCGATCGCCTGCAAGGGGATCGCGCGTGCCGTCGCCTTCGGCGAACTCGGCGACGCGATGGGCATCACGGTCGGCGAGGAGGTCAACGTGCAGGGCGAAACACAGAAGAAGCTCGACGTCATCAGCAACCTCATGTTCCTGCGCACGACAGAGTGGTCCGGACACCTTGCGGGCATGGCGTCCGAAGAGATGGAGGTTCCCTACCCGATTCCCGCCACCTACCCGCGAGGCAAGTACCTGCTCGTCTTCGACCCGCTCGATGGCTCGTCGAACATCGACGTCAACGTCGCGTTGGGCAGCATCTTCTCGATCCTGCGGGCACCGATGGACGTCATCGACAGCGGTCGCGACGTCACCGAAGCCGACTTCCTGCAGCCCGGTGCCACGCAGGTGGCCGCCGGTTACGCGATCTACGGCCCGACGACGATGCTCGTGCTGACGGTCGGCAATGGCGTCGCCGGCTTCACCCTGGACCCGAACCTCGGTGAGTTCAAGCTCACCCACCCGGATATCGAGGTGCCGGCAGACACCCGGGAGTTCGCGATCAACACCTCGAACAGCCGCTTCTGGGAACCGCCCGTGAAACGCTACGTCGATGAATGCCTGGCCGGATGCACCGGGCCGCGTGGCAAGGACTTCAACATGCGCTGGATCGCGTCGATGGTGGCCGAAGCGCATCGCATCCTGATGCGCGGCGGTGTCTTCCTGTACCCGCGCGACACCAAGGACCCGGCGAAGAACGGCCGCCTGCGGCTGCTCTACGAGGCCAATCCGATCGGCTTCGTGGTGGAGCAAGCCGGTGGGCGCGCCAGCACCGGGCGCCAGCCGGTACTCGGCGTGAAGCCGAGCGGGTTGCACCAGCGCATCGGCGTCGTGTTCGGCTCGCGCAACGAGGTCGAACGGATAGAGCGCTACCACCACGAACCCGCTGGCCGCGAGGCCCCGGCGCCCTTGTTCGCAGAACGCAGTCTCTTTCGGAACTGACCATGAGCGAACGCCATCCCATCATCGCCATCACCGGATCGAGCGGTGCCGGCACCAGTTCGGTGACGCGCACTTTCGAGAACATCTTCCGGCGTGAGAAGGTCACCGCTGCAGTCATCGAAGGCGACAGCTTTCACCGCTACGACCGCCAGACGATGCGCGAGCGCCTGTCCACCGCGGAGCAAAGCGGCGACAAGCACTTCAGCCACTTCGGCCCCGACAACAACCTGTTCGCCGAGCTCGAAAAGCTGTTCCACTGCTACGCGGAAAGCGGCGGCGGCAAGCGGCGCAAGTACCTGCACGACGCAGCCGAGGCAGCGCCCTATGCGCAGGAGCCTGGCACCTTCACAGCTTGGGAGGACTTGCCGCCGAGCACCGACATGCTCTTCTACGAAGGCCTGCACGGCGCCGTCGTCACCCCGGAACTGAACATCGCCCGTCATCCGGACCTGCTGATCGGCGTCGTGCCGGTGATCAACCTGGAGTGGATCCAGAAGCTCTATCGCGACAAGAACGTGCGCGGCTACAGCGCCGAGGCCGTCACCGACACGATTCTTCGCCGCATGCCTGACTACGTGAACTACATCTGCCCGCAGTTCGCCTACACGCACGTCAACTTCCAGCGTGTGCCCTGTGTCGACACCAGCAACCCCTTCATCGCACTCGACATCCCGAGCGCCGACGAGAGCATCTGCGTGATCCGCTTCGCAAACCCCAAGGGCATCGATTTCCAGTACCTGCTGAACATGATCCACAACTCTTTCATGTCACGCGCCAACACCATTGTCGTGCCCGGTGGCAAGATGGAGCTCGCGATGCAGTTGATCTTCACGCCCTTCATCTGGCGCATGATCGAGCGGCGACAGCGCGCGCTGGGGGCGCTCTGAAATGACCGCCACCGTGAGTCCCAAGTGCCTGGCCGACGCAACGCGCGAGCGGGCGCCCCGGTGATGAACACGCCCTACGACCTGATCCTGTTCGACCTCGACGGCACCTTGATCGAGACCGCACCGGAGATCGCCGACGCCGTCAACGACACCCTGCGAGCGCACGGACTGGGCCACATCCCGGAGATGGAGGTGGCACGCTGGATCGGCCACGGCACCCATGACCTTCTGGTCCAGGCGTTCGCCTGGGCGACCGTCCGCAGCGCCGCCGATGTTCGCGTCGACGACACGCTGCCCGCCATCAGCCAGCTCTTCGACCAGCATTACGCGCAGCGTTGCGGCACGCGCAGCCGGCCCTATCCGGACATGCGACGCACCATCGCCGCGCTGCGCCGGCAGGGCACTGCGCTGGCCGTCGTGACCAACAAGGAGGGTCGCCACACCGACCGCTTGCTCGCGGCGCACGGCCTGACCGATGCTTTCGATTGGGTGATCAGTGGCGACACGCTGGCCACCAAGAAGCCCGATCCGGCAGGCATCGAGCATTGCCTGAAAGCCGCCGGCGTGCCCGCGGCACGCGCCTTGTTCGTCGGTGACTCGTCGATCGACGCCGACACGGCGCGCCGGGCCGGCCTCGCCGTCTGGCTGCTGCCGCATGGCTACAACATGGGGCGGCCACTGGCGGACGCCGCGCCCGACCGCATCGTCGCAGACTTCGGCGAACTTGCAGTGCACCTACTGCGAGCGCCACTGCCCACGGGAGAAATCGCATGAACCGAATCAAGGCCCTGCTCTGGGATGTCGACGGCACGCTGGCCGAAACCGAGCGCGACGGTCACCGCGTGGCCTTCAACCGCGCGTTTGCCGACCTCGGGCTGCCCTGGCGATGGAACGAGGCGCACTATGGCGTGCTGCTCCATGTCACCGGGGGCCGCGAACGACTGCTGCACGACATGAAGACGCGCTCCGATGCGCCACCCACCGCCGCCGAACGCGAATCGCTGGCGCGCGATTTGCACCAGCGCAAGAACCTGCACTATGCCGAGCTGCAACGTCGGTCTTGCCTGCCGCTGCGGGGTGGCGTGCGCGCGCTGATGGAGGAGTGTCGAACGCGTGGCGTGCGCATGGCGATCACGACGACAACCAGCCGCAGCAACGTCGGCGCCTTGCTCTGCATCGTGCTCGGGCCCGACTGGCGGACCTGGTTCGACGCTGTCGTCTGCGGCGAGGACGTGCAGCGCAAGAAGCCCGACCCCGAGGTTTATCAGCGGGCGCTTCAGCTTCTGGGCATCGGCCCGCTCGAAGCGGTCGCGCTGGAGGATTCGCCCGGTGGGGTGGCCGCCGCGCGGGCCGCCGACATCCCGGTGGTCGTCGCGCGCAGTGTCTACTTCGCCGACGCGACGATCGAAGGCGCCATCGCGATCGGCCCGGGCTTCGACACGCGTGGCGGCTGGCGCCCGGCGCTGCGAACCGATGCTGCCAGAAACACGGTCACGCTGGACGACATCGAGGCCTGGTGCGCGCAAATGGACACCGTCTCGCAGTTCGGCTGAACACAGGTCAGCACGGGCTGCCCGATCGCAAGAGAGGGGGCTCGAGCCCCCCGAGAAGCAGGCTCAGGAAGACATCCTCATCCACGGGACTCAAGCCCGCAACCGTGCACAGGCTGCTGAAATCGCTCGTCGCCGAGAGGCTGGTCGAGCAGGACGAGACGTCGAAGGTCTACCGCCTCGGCATCGAGCTGTTCGCGCTCGGCGCCAGTGCCGGCCACGTGCTGGACCTGCGCACGCTGTGCCGTCCGGCGCTGCTGCACCTCTGCGCGAGCCTGGGCGACACGATCTTCCTGTTGGTGCGCAGCGGCTTCGATGCGGTCTGCCTCGACCGCGTCGAAGGCCCGTTCGAGATCCGCACCTTCACCGGCGACGTCGGCGGCCGCATCCCGCTCGGGCTCGGCCAGGGCAGTCTCGCGATCCTCGCTTACCTGCCCGAGGCCGAGCGCGACGAGGTGATCCGCTTCAACGTGGCCCGCATGCGCGAGTACGGTGCACTCGACGAGGTCTTCCTGCGCGCCGAGATCGCGCGCATCCGTGAGCAGGGACATTGCGGCCGCGTGCTCGGGCTCAACGAAGGCATGGCGGGGCTCGCGGTGCCGATCCTGGACCGCGAAGGTCACGCGGTTGCAGCACTCAGCGTCGGTACGCTCACCGACCGGTTGAACGCTGAGCGGGCGCCGATCGTCGCCGAGATGCTCAAGCGCGAGGCCGCGGCCGTCGCAACGAGGGCCAACCCGTTCGACGTAACCCTGCGCCGGCCGGCTCAGATCCTCGCCGGCAGCTATGGCCCGACAGGCCGAGCGTACCCGTCATAGCACTCTTCTGCAGCGCTCCGAGGGCGACAGTCATTTTCCCTGCAAACGAGTTGCGGAGCAATCACCGCCTCGCTCACGCCGCTGACGGCACCGGCTGTCCGACGATCGCGGACGGACTCTCGGCGGGCTGATCGGCGGCCGGCATCGCGTCGCCCCATGAGAGCACTTGGGCACGCAGGTGATTCATGAGGTCGGCGGCCATCGATTCGAGAAGTGCGAGTTCGCGCTGGGTCAGGGAGCGCGGCTGAACGTCCAGAATGCACAGCGTCCCCAGGACGTGGCCGCCCTGGTCGCGCAGCGGGGCCCCGGCATAAAAACGCAAACCCTTGTCCTTCAGCCCGGGATTGCCGGCGAAGCGCAGGTCGCGTACCAGGTCGGGCACGACCATCGTGCGCGCATTGGCGACGACATGTCCGCACAGCGACAGCGACCGCGGCATTTCGAGGTCCTCGGCGCGGACGGTGATGCCCGGCGTTCCATCGCTGCCTGTCGGCGACGGTCCGAACAGGGCCGGGATCCGCTGATACTCGGCGTCGATGAGCGACACCATCGCGAGCGGCACATCGAAAATGTCGGCGACGCGCCGCGCAGCCGCTTCGAAGAGAGGCTGTGCCCGGCGATCGAGCGCACCGCTGGCACGCAGCGCCGCAAGCCGGTCGGCGTCGAACTCCGGAATCGGAGCGGGCAGGTAACCGGTGCTCAGCTCAATGCCCAGCGCATGGGCCAGTTGCATCATCGCCTCGCTCAACGAGGTCACGACCGCGTCAGCCCCGAGGTCCTGCTGCGCGGCCTCACCGAGCAGTTCAGGCGGGGCGTTCCACAGCGCCAGCACGATCTGGACGTGCGGCCAGCGCCGACGCAGCCGGCGGCAGAACGACCGGGCGTTGGCCTGCGGCTCAGGATTGAAGAATGACAAGCAAACCGTCTTCACCGCGGAAAGGTCGAGACGGTCGATGTAGTCGGCGGTCATCAGCGACGATGGGCGGTGCGTCGCCGGCAAACCCGCAAGAGAGAGCGAATGTGCAAGCATCCGGGCGGCGAGTGTGTCGATCTCCCATTTGCCCCCGATACATACCGCCGTCGCCGGCGCTGTTGCGGCATTCGGGGGATGCTGTTCGATCAGGCCGTCGATCAGCGCGTCCATGCCGACCACGAGACGGTGACGGTGCTCGGCGCTCGCCACGCTGGCATGGTCGACCGTGGCCATCCGCAACACCGACAGTCCGGTGGTGTTGTAGAAGCCCGCCACGTCGGCTTCGACAAGTTGTTCGGTCGCAACTTCGAGTGCCGCGTCGACCTCGTTGGCGAGCAGCCGCTGGTAGATGCGCGTGGCCGCATCGAGCGCGGGCTGGCTGCCGAGCAGCACGTCGAGAAAGCTCAGCCGCGGCAGGTGACGACCGATCACCAGCAGGCACACCGTTAGCGGCGTCGACATGATCAGGCCGATGGGTCCCCAGAGAGCGGTCCAGAAGGTCGCCGATGCGATCAGCGAGATCGCCGACAGCCCGGTGCTGGCGCCGTACAGCCATGGCTCGACGACGTTGTTGCTGATCAGTTCCAGCAGCACGATCAATCCGACCGTCATGAGCACCATGCTCCAGCCCGGATCGACTGCGAAAGCAAGCGCGATCGGCGCCACCGCGGCGACCATAGGCCCGATGTAGGGCACAAAACGCATGATCGCTGCGACTGCCCCCCACAGGATCGCGCCCGGCACCCCGATCAACCACAAGCCCGCGGCCATGGGAACACCGTAGGTCAGGTTGACGACGAGCTGCATCGTCAGGTACTTGCTGATGCGTCGACCGGCTTCATCCATGGCATCGGTTGATCGGTGCAGGCTGCCGCCGAGCAGACGAAGCAGTCGATCGCGCAGGTCATCACGGTCCAGAAGCACCAGGAAGACGAAGACCAGCACGATGCCGGCAGTGCCGAGTGGTCCGCTGACGGCTTCGAGCCAGCGCAGCGCCTCATCGAACGGCGTGGGTGGTGTCGGTTCGATGCGCACGCGTTGCACGGGAGGCGGCCCGGCCCGCCGCGTCGGCGGGGCCGCAGCAGGTTCATCGTCGGCCGCCTTGGCGACTTCCTCCTTGACCACCTTCAGGGTTTCAACTGCCCCATCGAACATGCCCGGGCCCAGCGCTTTCGCCCGCAAGTCACGAAGCTTGTTCAGGATGTTGGTCTGATAGGTGGGCAGCTGCTTGCTGAGCGAAGAGACCTGGTTGCCAAGCAGGATCCCCGCCAGACCGATGCTGCCGAGCGCCAGCGTGACGACCAACACCACCGCGGTGACGCGTGGCAAGCCGCGGCGTTTCAGCCAGGCGACCATCGGATCGAGGACGAATCCCAGCAGCACCGCCAGTGCCAACGGCACAAGGATGTCGCGACCGAAATACAAGCCGGCGATGATCACCGTGGCAATGACCAGCCCGACCAGGACCCGGATCTCCGGAACCATCGGTGCCAGGCTCTCGGCCGCCGGGCTCCCGCGCCATGTGCCGGCTGGTGGCGGCAGCGCCGCATTTTGCTGGGGGTTGGCGTCCCTGATTCCGTCG
>JBBQOR010000086.1:0-7368 GCA_038331055.1 Burkholderiales bacterium | reverse complement strand
GTACCGCAGACACCGGAGGTGCAGGAGAACGGCACCTCCAGCCCTGCGGCCGACGCGGCGTCGAGAATGCTCGGCTGGTCACGGTGGAAGATGATCTCGCGGCTGAAGCCGTCACGAACGATGACCACGCGCGCCTGTTCAGCGTCGCCAGGCTGCGCCTGGTGGATGACGGCGCCGCCGGCCTGCGGCGCGATGCCGAAGCGCTCGATGTGGATGCGCTCTTCCGGAACGCCGGCGGCGAGCAACGCCGCCTCGGCCTCGTCGTTCATCTGGAACGGCCCGCAGATGTAGCTTTCGTCGATGCTTTCGGCCGGCAGCACGCTGGCCAGGAACTCGGCGATCTTCGTGCGGTCGAGCAGCCCCATGTGCAGCGGCGCATCGGACGGCTCGTCGCTGAAGACATGGTGCAGCACCAGCCGCGTCAGGTAGCGGTTCTTCAGGTCTTCGAGTTCTTCCTTGAACATCGTCGACTGCAGCCGCCGGTTGCCGTAAAGCAGCGTGAAGCGCGACAGCGGCTCGCGCGCCAGCACCGTCTTCATGATCGACAGGATCGGCGTGATGCCGCTGCCTCCGGCAAAGCCCACGTGGTGACGGCGCGCGTGCGGCTGCAGCGGCACGAAGAAGCGGCCCTGCGGCGCCATCACCGCCATCGTGTCGCCGGCCTGCAGCCGGAGGTTGATCCACTGGCTGAACACCCCACCGGCCACCTGGCGCACGCCGACGCGCAACTCGCCGTCGTCGACCCCGGCGCAGATCGAGTACGAGCGGCGCAGGTCCTGGCCGTCGATGGTCTTGCGCAAGGTCAGGTACTGGCCCTGCGTGAAGGCGAAGATGCTGCGCAGATCATCGGGCACGTCGAAGCTGACGATCACCGCCTCGGCCGTGTCGGGCTCGATGCGCCGCACGCGCAGCGGGTGGAACAGCGTGCTCATATCGGCTTGAAGTATTCGAAGGGTTCGCGGCAGGCCCGGCAGCGGTACAGCGACTTGCAGGCGGTGGCGCCGAAAGCGCTGAGCTGCTCGGTGTCGGCACTGGCGCAGCGCGGGCAGGCGACACGCTCGGGCCGGCGCATGAAGCGCATCGGCTGCGCGCCCGCCGCCCACGACAGTGCCGGCCCCGGCGGCGCGATGCCGTAGTCGTGCAGCTTGCGCCGGCCTTCGGCGCTGATCCAGTCGGTGGTCCAGGCCGGGGCGCGCTGCAGGCGCACCTGCGCCGGGCCCAGGCCGGCGGCATCCAGCGCCTCGAGCACGCTGCGTTCGATCACTTCGGTGGCGGGGCAGCCGGAATAGGTGGGCGTCAGCACCACTTCCAGGCCGTCGTCGGTGACGCGCACATCACGCACGATGCCGAGTTCACGCACCGACAGCGCAGGCACTTCGGGGTCGAGCACCGTGTCGAGCGTGGCCCACGCGCGCTCGACATCGGCGGCGGTCACCACACGCCGCCCGGGTAGGCGCGCTGCAGGTGCTGCAGCGTGGCCAGCAGATGGCCCATGTGCTCGGTGTGCATGCCGCGCTTGGCGTGGCTGCGAAAGCCGCCCTCGCGCGGCAGGGCCAGCGTGGCCTCGGCCAGGATCTCGCCCATCTGCGCCAGCCACGGCGCCTTCAGCATGTGCGCGTGCGGGTCCACCGCGTCGCTGTCGAACAGCTCGGCCGTGTAGGGCCACAGATGCGCCAGTGCGGCGTCGATGCGGCGGCGCGACTCCTCGGTGCCGTCGGCCAGCCGCACCACCCAGTCGACGGCGTGCTGCTGGTGGTAACGCGCTTCCTTGACCGCCTTGCCAGCGATGGCCGCGAGTTCGGCGTCTTCGCCGGCGGTCAACTGCGCCCAGCGCAGCTGCAGCCAGGTGGCGACGATCGCATTGCGCATCACGGTGAAGGCGAAGTCGCCGCGCGGCAGCTCGGCCAGCGTCATGTTGCGGTAGTCGCGCTCGTCGCGCAGGAAGGCGAGCTGGTCCTCGTCGTGCCCGGACACCCGGCCGGCGTGGCTGAGCAGCGCACGCGCCTGGCCGATCAGGTCGAGCGCCATGTTGGCCAGCGCGATGTCTTCTTCCAGCACCGGGGCATGGCCGCACCACTCGGCCAGGCGCTGGCCAAGCACCAGGCAGGTGTCGCCCAGTCGCAGCACGGCTTGCTGCGCGGTGTCGTCCTTCAATGCGATCGAGGCCTGCATGGTGTGGCTCACATGTGGTCGACTTCGACCGGCAGCTTGTAGAAGGTCGGATGGCGGTAGACCTTGTCTTCCATCGGGTCGAACAAGCTGCTCTTCTCGGCCGGGTCGCTCGCGACAATCTGCTCGCTCTTCACGACCCAGATGCTGGTGCCTTCCTGGCGCCGCGTGTACACGTCGCGGGCCATCTGCAACGCCATCGCGGCGTCGGTAGCGTGCAGGCTGCCGCAGTGCTTGTGGTCCAGGCCCGCCTTGCTGCGCACGAACACCTCCCACAGCGGCCATTCCGTGCCCGGCGCGCTCATGCCGCCTCCAGCCGCGCCGCGCGCTTGCGTTCGTGCGCAAGGGCCGCCTCACGCACCCAGGCGCCTTCGTCCCAAGCCGCCACGCGGCCGGCCAGCCGGTCGCGGTTGCACGGGCCCTCGCCGCCGACCACACGCCAGAACTCGGCCCAGTCGATCGGGCCGAAGTCGTGGTGCTGGCGCTCTTCGTTCCACTTCAGCAAGGGGTCAGGCAGCGTGACGCCCAACACGCGCGCCTGTTCGGCCGCTGCATCGACGAACTTCTGCCGCAGCTCATCGTTGCTGTTGCGCTTGATGCCCCAGCGCATGCTCTGCGCGCTGTTCGGACTCTGGTCGTCGGGCGGGCCGAACATCATCAGGCAGGGCCACCACCAGCGGTTCACGGCGTCCCGCACCATCGCGCGTTGCGCCTCGGTGCCTTCGCGCATCATCACGAGCAGGCTGTCATAGCCCTGGCGCTGATGGAAGCTCTCTTCGCGGCAGATGCGGATCATCGCCCGCGCATAGGGCGCATAGCTGCAGCGGCACAGCGGCACCTGGTTCATGATCGCCGCACCGTCGACCAGCCAGCCGACGGTGCCGATGTCGGCCCAGCTCAGCGTCGGGTAGTTGAAGATGCTGCTGTACTTGGCCTTGCCGCTGTGCAGCGCGTCGATCATCTGGTCGCGGCTGGTGCCCAGGGTCTCCGCCGCGGCGTAGAGATACAGGCCGTGGCCGCCTTCGTCCTGCACCTTGGCCAGCAGGATGGCCTTGCGCTTGAGCGTGGGCGCGCGGCTGATCCAGTTGCCCTCGGGCAGCATGCCGACGATCTCTGAGTGCGCATGCTGGCTGATCTGCCGCACCAGCGTCTTGCGGTAGTGCTCGGGCATCCAGTCCTTGGCCTCGACGAACTCGCCCGCGCCCACCCGCTCTTCGAAGCGCGCCTCCAACCCGGCCTCGGCCAACGAGCGCACGGCCTTGCGCTCTTCCTTCGGGGCCGTGTCCATCGCCTGCGTATACATGCTCGTGGCTCCTATCTGGGTCGTTGGTCGAGCACCCGGCGGGCCTTGCCCACCAACGTGCGTTCGATGCTGTCGGGTGCGCCCACGTCGACGCGGGCACTGACGCCGATCAGGCTCTTGATGTGGTGCTGCAGTTCGGCGGCCAGCGCGGCGCGGTCGGCGCCGATGTGCGTGGGCAGCAGTTCGACGCGCACCAGCAGCTGGTCGAGCAGCCCGTCGCGCGTCACCACCAACTGGTACTGGCCCGACAGCCCACCAATCTTCAGCACCAACTCCTCGACCTGGGTCGGGAACAGGTTGACGCCACGGATGATCAGCATGTCGTCGCTGCGGCCGACGATCTTGCCCATGCGGCGCATGCTGCGCGCGGTGGGCGGCAGCAGGCGCGTCAGGTCACGCGTGCGGTAGCGGACCACCGGCAAAGCTTCCTTGGTCAAGGTGGTGATGACCAGTTCACCTTCGGCACCGTCAGGCAGCACCTGGCCGGTCTCGGGGTCGATGATCTCCGGGTAGAAATGGTCTTCCCAGATCACCGGGCCGTCCTTGCTCTCGATGCACTCGTTGGCGACGCCCGGGCCCATCACCTCGGACAGGCCGTAGATGTCCACCGCGTCGATGTTCGCGCTCGCCTCGATGTCCTTGCGCATCGCCTCGGTCCACGGCTCGGCGCCGAAGATACCCACCTTGAGCGAGCTGTTGCGCGGGTCCAGCCCCTGGCGGCGCATCTCCTCGACGATCACCTGCATGTAGCTGGGTGTGACCATGATGATGTCGGGCCGGAAGTCGGTGATCAGCTGCACCTGCTTTTCGGTATTGCCCCCGCTCATCGGCACCACCGTGCAGCCGAGTCGTTCGGCGCCATAGTGCGCGCCCAGACCGCCGGTGAACAGGCCGTAGCCGTAGGCGATGTGCACCATGTCGCCGGCGCGGCCGCCGCTGGCGCGGATCGAGCGGGCCACCAAGTCGGCCCAGGTGTCGATGTCCGCCTGCGTGTAGCCCACCACTGTCGGCTTGCCGGTGGTGCCCGACGACGCGTGAATGCGCACCACCTGCTCCCGTGGCACCGCGAACATGCCGAAGGGGTAGTGCGCGCGCAGGTCATGCTTGGTGGTGAGCGGGAAACGCGCCAGATCGGCCAGCGTCTTCAGGTCCGATGGGTGAACGCCGTGGGCATCGAAGGCCTGCCGGTAGTGCGGCACATGTTCATAGGCGTGGCGCAGTGACCACTGCATGCGCTGCAACTGCAGGGTCTGCAGCTCGTCGCGGCTGGCGCGCTCGATCGGCTCCAGGTCACCGGCGGCAGGGCTCTTGACGGGCATGGCGGCGGCTTCCTTGTCGGTCAGATCAGCTCAGAGGGCGACGAGCGGCTTGCCCTTGAACGTGTACGAGCGCCCGCGAAAGACCGCGATGCGCTCGCCACGCTGGTTGGTGACCAGCGCGTCGTAAAGCCCGGTGCGGCCCCCCTTGGACAACTCGGTGCAGGTGGCGGTCAGTACATCGCCCAAGCGCCCCGGAGCCAGCAGGTCACAGCTGAAACCGGCCGCGACGCTGACCTCGTTGTAGGAGTTGCAGGCGAACGCGAATGCCGAGTCGGCCAGCGTGGTGATCAGCCCACCGTGGCAGATGTCGTGTCCGTTGAGCATGTCCTCGCGCACCGTCATCGACAGCTCGGCGCGGCCCGGCCCGACCTCCAGCACCTGCATGCCGAGGCCGCGCGACGCGCGGTCGCCAGCCCACATCGCATCTCGCACGCGTTCTGCAAGTTGCTGCGCTTCGGGCATCGGCATCGGCATCGGCATCCTCGGGTGACGGTGAGATGGTCGGGAAGGCTTCGGCGGCGACGAAGCTTGCAGCTCGCTCACAGCGCAAACACATTCCCGACCGATCGGTCGATTTATTTTACGGGCAGATCCGTGCAGAACGCAAGACGGGTTCCAGACGCGCGACAGAAAGGCGATTGACGATTGACAAGTTCTAAATGCATGCGCGGGCCGACCTGGGGACTACAGTGCACCATGAACGACCCACACCACCCGGCCGCCAACGCCGCCTTCGCCTTCGAGGCGGGCAACGACGCTCCAGCATCAGCGCGCCTCAAGCCGGGGAGCCTGATGGCGACGGTCACACCGAAGATCGCGGCCCTGCTGTCGCTACTGCTGGCCGGCGGCGCCACGGCTCAGGGCGTCGCCGCGCCGGCTTCCGAGGACGCCGCCGACCAGGCCCGCCGCACCGTGCGCGCCACTGCCGAGTGGCTGGCCAGCGGGGTCGACAGCTGGTTCGGCGACAAGCCCTTCTCCGACGGCGGCAAGGTCAGCGAGGGCCGCTTCAGCGTCGACCTGCTGCACCGCGACGACTCCGGCACCGATGTCAACGTGCGCTTCAACGCGCGCTTCAGGCTGCCCAACCTGTCGGAGAAGAGCTACTTCTACCTTGGCCGCGACAACCGGCGCGACCTCGTCACCGACCGGCCTGCGGCCTTCACGCGTCAGCAGCGGCTGCTGCCGGAGAGCGCGCGAGACCGCAGCTTCTTCGCCGGCGTCGGGCGCGAACTGCGCGACGACGTCGACTTCCGGCTCGGCTTTCGCGGCGGCCTCAAGCCCTATGCCCAGGTTCGCTATCGCAAACCCTGGCTCATCAGCCAGCATGCGCAGGCGGAGTTCCGGCAGACCTTCTTCTGGTCAGTCGACGACCGGCTCGGCTCGACCACCGCGCTGTCCTACGACCAGGCGCTGACGTCGCGCCTGGCGCTGCGCTGGGTGGGGACGGCAACGCTGACACAGGATTCGCGCAACTTGGAGTGGGGCAGCGTGCTCGGTGCCTACCGCGACTTCAGCGGGTCGCGCCTGCTGTCGCTGGAGGCGCTGTTCAATGACCGCGAAGGTTCGGGCGTCACCTTAACCGACTACGGCGCTCAGCTGAAGTGGCAGCAACCGCTGCACCGCAAGTGGCTGCTCGGGCAGGTCGTCGTAGGACATTTCTGGCCGCGCCCCGACGACAGCGCGCCACGCGGCCGCACCTGGGCGCTGGGGGCCGGCCTGGAGATCCGCTTCTAGCCGCGGCCTAGTGCACCACCCGCTCGAAGCGGAACTCCCCGTTCTCGAAATCCACCGGGATCACATCCTTCGGCCCGAAGCGGCCCTGCAGGATCAGCTTGGACACCGGGTTTTCGATGCGCTGCTGGATCGCTCGTTTGAGCGGCCGCGCGCCGAACACCGGGTCGAAGCCCACCAGAGCCAGCGCTGCCAGCGCCGCGGGGCTGACGTCGAGCTTCATCTCCAGCTTCTCCAAGCGACTCTGGAGCAGGCGCAGCTGGATCTTCGCGATGCTCTCGATGTTCCTCGCGTCCAGCGCGTGGAACACGACGGTTTCGTCGATGCGGTTCAGGAACTCGGGCCTGAAGTGGTTCTTGACCTCCACCCACACGGCGTCGCGGATCTCCTCGCTGCTGCGCCCGGACATCTGCATGATCAGGTGGCTGCCCAGGTTGCTGGTCATCACGATGACTGTGTTCTTGAAGTCCACTGTGCGGCCCTGGCCGTCGGTCAGGCGGCCGTCGTCCAGCACTTGCAGCAGCACGTTGAAGACGTCCGGGTGCGCCTTCTCCACCTCGTCGAGCAACAGCACGCTGTAGGGCTTGCGCCGCACGGCTTCGGTCAGTGCCCCGCCCTCGTCGTAGCCCACGTAGCCGGGCGGCGCGCCGATCAGCCGGCTGACCGAATGCTTCTCCATGTACTCGCTCATGTCGACGCGGATCATGTGGTCATCGCTGTCGAAGAGGAAGCCGGCCAGCGCTTTGCACAGCTCGGTCTTTCCCACGCCCGTGGGGCCGAGGAAGAGGAAGCTCCCCAGCGGCCGATTCGGGTCGGACAGGCCGGCGCGGCTGCGCCGGATGGCGT
>JBBQOR010000085.1:0-7375 GCA_038331055.1 Burkholderiales bacterium | reverse complement strand
CAAGAACACCGCGGTCTGCACCAGCGCCGCGAGGAACGACGAACCGGTGAGTTCGATCATCAGCCACGACGCGGCCATGACCTGCATCGCGTTGCCGATGAAGTACACCGAACCGCCGGCCCACAGGCCACGAAAGGCCGGGCGCCGCAGGGGCGTGAAGAGCGATGTGGAGGTGGTCATCGTGGCGCCGCTGCCGCCGCACCATCGCGGCGCTGCGCGTCATGCGCTGCTGGCGCCCCCGACAGGAATCGAACCTGTATCTGGCGCTTAGGAGGCGCCCGTTCTATCCGTTGAACTACGGCGGCGAAGCGCCGATTCTGGCACGCAGCCTCCGGCCGACCGGGGTGTCAATCCAGCCGCCAGATCCAGATCAGGTCGAGCGAGTTGTCCAGCCCTGACTGCGCACGCAGCGTGAAGCGCTGGGCGATGCGGTAGATTAGCTGCCAGGTGCCGGTGGCCGCGTTGACGCCGCGCTCATAACCCACGTACCAGCGGCGCGAGAGCTGCTTGCCGACGGTGACGACGGTCTCGCGCACCTCGCCGTCGGACTGGCGCAGCGAGAGCTCGTCCAGACCCAGGTTGCGCAACAGTCGGTCGGTCGGTGCTTCGCCTTCGCCGGCCAGCAGCGCCACGGCGGCGCGCTGCAGCAGCGCGGTGTCGGTGCGCGCCAGGCCGCCCGAGGGCCGCCCCAGCACCAGCCAGGAGAGCTTGTCGGTGTCGCTCATGTCGGGTTCGCTGTACAGCCGCGCGCGCGGCGCCAGCGCGCTGCCGCTGACCAGCACGCCGACGCGCTGGTCCAGGTTCGGACGCAGCGCCAGGATGTCCAGCCGGGGGTTCTCCAGGGAGCCGGAGAACTCGACCACGCCGCGCTCGATTTCCAGCCGCTGGCCGTAGGCGGCATAGGTGCCCTCGACCGCACGCACGCTGCCGACCACCGCCAGCCGCCCGCCGGGTGTGCTCACGCGCACGCGGCCGCGCAGCGTGGTGTCCAGGCCGCGGCCGCGCACGCGCAGCCGTTCGCCCAGGTCGATGTCGACGCCCACGCGCAGGTCGCGCCGCGTGGTGGGCACCGCGTCGGCATCGCTGTCGACCGGGGGGTCACCCGGGCGGCGCACGCTCACGTCGTCGTCCAGCGTGGGTGCGTCGGCACGGCCGGCGTCGAACAGGCCTTCGTCGACGCGAAAGCGGCCGTCGAGTTGGGTGCGCGCGGCTGCCAGGGCCAGCTCGGCGCTGCCGCTGACCACCAGTTGACGGTCGACACGCCCGAGCACGCGAAAACGCTGCGCCTGCAACTGCAGTTGTGCCGACGGCTGCGCGCCCAGCGCGGCGCTGCCGCTGATGCTGAGCGTGCCTTCGCCGCCGCGCAGCGTGAAGGTGTCGATGCGCGCGCGATCGCCCTGCAGCGTGACCAGCACCTCGCCGGCGTCCAGCGCCACGCCCTGCAGCGGGTTGCTCACGGCCACCCGGCTGGCGCGCAGTTCGCCGCGGTACTCGGGCGCGCCGAAGCGCCCGCCGACCGCCACGCTGGTGCGCAGCGTGCCGCCCAGGCGCCAGCCCGGGGGCGCCCAGGCGCTCCAGATGCCGAGGTTGCCGACACGCGCGTCGAGCTGCCCGTCGATCGGCGCCTCGGCCCCCGGCCAGCGGTCAGCCGGCGCAGTGCGTACGCGCAGCGTGGCAGCCACCTCGCCCAGCGTGCGCCCATTCATCGCCTGCGAGAAGAGCCACTGGCCGTCGCGTGCCGTCAGGCCCAGCCGCAGTTCGGTCAGGCCCAGCAGCAGCATGCCGCCGCCGGCCGGGCTGGTTGCGCCGCCGGTGGTCAGGTCGCCGTCGGCCCGCTCGATGCTGACGTTGGCCTCGAAGCGCTCGGCCGCGCGCAGGTCGAGCGCGGCGCGCACGCTGAGGTCGCCGCCCCAGCCCATCGACGGCTGCGCGCGCGCCAGCAGCGGCGCCACCGCGAAGGGCGCCACCTCGGCGCGTAGCGTGTAGGCGGCGCGGGCGCCGGTGAGGTCGAGCTCGGCACGCTGCCAGGCCAGCGTCAGCACGCCAGCCACGCGCGCGCGGCCGGGCTCGGCACTGCCACCGAGCAACTCGCCGCCGGGGCCGAAGCGCAGCTCGGCGCGCAGGTTGCGCAGGTCCAGCCAGTCGGCGGGTTCGGCCGTGGCAGTGCGTGGCGACGGGGCCGCTGGTGCCGCTGGTGCCGCGATTGCTGTTCCGCCAGCGGCGTCCAGCGCGGGCAGCGCAGCGCGGCCATCCCAGCCGGCCAGGCGCAGACGCGACACCTCGGCACGCCAGATGCCGCCGGCGGGGCTGCCGCTCCAGCGGCCATCGGCGCGCAGTTCGGCCAGCATGCCGGCGCGCGCGCGCTGCCCGCTCAGGTCGGCCAGCCAGTCCGGCGGCGCCTTCGGCAAGCTGGCGTTCAGTTGTATCTGATGGCGCGCCCAGGTACCGCCGACTTCGGCGCGCAGTTGCGCGACGCGCTGCTCGCCCCAGCGAAAGCCGGTCGCCTGCAGGCGCATCGACAGCGGCTCGCCGCTGCTCGTGTCGGCGCTGCCCAAGGTCCAGCTGGCATCGCCGCTTTGCAGCGCCAGCGTGCCCAGCTGCAGCCGTTCGGCGCGCACCTGGCCACTGGTGCGCAGCACGGGCCAGCGCCCGGTGGCTTCGACGCGTGCGTCGAGCCGCCCCTGGCGCGGTGCCCAGGCGGCCAGCTCGGGCCACAGCCGCAGCAGCGGCGCCAGGGTGGCGACGTCGCCGGCCTGCAGGTCCAGCTTCACCTGGTCGCTTCGCCCGTCGCCCAGCGGGTTGCCGGCGGCATCGATGGCGAGCCGGTTGCCGCCCAGCGTGATGTCGCCGCGCAGGCGGCTGGGCGTGTCGGGCGTGCCGGCGTCGCGGCCGAGTTGCAGCGCGGCCGTCAACGGCACACCGGCGATCAGCGAATCGCGCACCTCCAGCCGCCCGCTGCCGGCCAGCCGGGGCGCCAGCGCCAGCGGCGTCATCTGCAGCGCGCCGGGCGGCAGTTGCAGCTCGAAGCGCGCGTCGGCGCTCAGCCGGTACGGGCCGCGGCGCAAGGCCTCCGGTGCGCCGGACCACCAGGGCAGCGGGTCGAAGCGGCTCAGGGCCAGATCGCCCGACACCTGCCAGCCGCCGGTGGCGCCGCGCAGGGCCTGCAGTTGGCCGCGCGCCGCCGCGGCGCCGGCCCCGGCTTGCAGCGTGCGCAGTTGCAACCGGCCATCGGACACGCGCGCGTCGAACTCCACCCGCAGCGGCTGCGGTGTCTCGGCCAGCCGGCCGTCGAGCGTGCCGCGAAGCTCCAGCACCAGCGCCTTCAGCGGCGGCCAGGCCGCTTCGCCCAGCGTGTCGGGCGAGGGCAGCCCGCTGAGTGTCAGTGCCAGCGGTCCGGACAGGCTCATCGCCGCGGCGCCGGTCTGCAGCTGCTGCGGGCGCACGGTGTCGAGCTGGGTCTCCAACTGAAGCGCCGGCCCCTGCCAGCGCCCGCTGCCGCGCCAGGTGCCGGCGTCGCCCAGCGCCAGGGTGAAAGCGCCAAGCTGCAGTCGATCGGGTTGTTTCGGGTCGGCGCGCAGCGACATCGCCAGCCGGGTCAGCGGCAGCCGCCCCTGCTCCCAGCGGCCCGGCAGCAGGTTGTCCAGCCGCAACTCGGCGCCCACCGGGGCATCGCGGCTGCTGCTGCTGATGTCCACCTGGCCGGCCAGCCGGGTCTGCGGCCAGCCGCTGACCAGCGCCGACAGATCCAGCGCCTGCGTGCGGCCGACCAGCGAGCGCAGCGGCCACGGCGCGAAGGGCGCGAGCTCGGCCTGCGCGTCCAGCGAAGGCACGTTGCGGCTGCCCGCGCCCGCCCCCGGCCGGACGCTGCCGCCGCGCAGCGTGGCTGCGACCGTCAGCCGCTCCAGCGTGCCGCGCGCCAGCACATCGGCCTGCCAGCGTGGTGCCTTCGCCGGCTCGGCCCGCTCAGCCAGCTGCAGCGTGCCTTGCAGTGCAAAAGGTGCCGTGGTCTGCAGCGTGAGTCCGCCGCCGCTGGCCTGCAGGCGGTCCCAGACGAAGGCGAGCTCGTCGATGCGGTGCTGCTCACCCGCCTGCTCACCGGCCTGCAATGCCAGCCGAAGATCGCGCAGCGGCGCCAAGCCGTCAACCTGCAACTCGCCCACCTGCACACGCGGCAGATCCAGCCGCAGCGGCCATTGCAACGAGGCCGGCAGCGATGCCGGCGTGGCCGATGCCGGCCCGGTCTGCAGCACCACGCGTGCGGCCGTCAGCGCGCTGGCCTGCAGGCCGATCCAGGTGCTGGGGGCCGGCCGCCAGGTCCACGAAAGGCCCTCGATGCGCAGATCGTCGATGGCCAGTTCCTGCGGCCCCTGCTGCACCACCAGGCGGCGCGCGCTGAGTTGCGGCCCGAGCAGCCTGCCTTGCACATCCTCGGCCTGCACGCCGGGCAGCCGCGGCAGCAGCCAGGCGGCGCCCGCGGGCGTGCCGATCAGCCACCATGCGCCCCCAGCCAGCGCCAGCACCAGCGCCAACACGCCGGCCAGCATGGCGACCGAAGGCCGCAGCAGTTGCCACAGCACACGCAGCGCGTTCATCCTCGGCGGCTCATCCGGGCGGCCTCAAAACGCGATGCCGACGCTGAAGTGCAGCCGCGCGCGCCGGGTCTCGCGCCCCCAGGCCCAGTCGACACGCAGCGGGCCCACCGGGCTGCGCCAGCGCAGGCCGGCGCCCAGGCCCAGCGCCGGGTGCAACGTGCCCCAGCTGTCGGCGGCGTTGCCGGTATCGACGAAGAGCGCGCCCCACAGCGCGGGCAGGTTGGCCGACAGCGGCCGCGCCACTTCGCCGCTGGCCGTGAACAGCACTCGACCGCCGGATACCGCGCCGTTGTCCAGCGGGCCCAGGCTGCGGAAGGCGTAGCCGCGCACCGAGTCGTCGCCGCCGGCGCGAAAGGACTGCGCCTCGGGCACCGACGCGCGCCCGGGCCCGACGATCTGCCCGAGTTCGACCCGCGCCTGGCCGAACCAGCCGGCCGGCAGCGGCCGATAGGCGGTCAGCCGGCCGTACATCCGCGCAAAGGCGCCGCCGGATGCGTCGGTGCTGTGCGAGCTGCCCAGGCCGCCCTGCAGAGACAGGGTGTAGCCCTCGGTAGGCAGGATCACGCTGTCGAGCATGCGCCGAACCACATGCTGGTTCAGCGACAGCGCAAGGCTCTCGGCGCGCGTCGTGGCCGTGCTGCGCACCGAGCGCTCGGCCTCGATGAAGCGCAGCTGTTCGCGCCTGGGGTCGTCGCGCGCGCGCCCCAGCCGCAGGCGCTGCGCCAGCACCACGTCGCTGCTGGTCTGCAGCCGCTCGACCGCGCCGCCCAGCAGGTTGCGCTGCAGGCCGGCGCGCGTGTGGCTCGAGAGCTCGCCGTCCCAGGCCTGGCGGTCGCGGCCCCACTCGAGCTTGTTGCGCGCGGTGGCGGCGGCGCCGAACACGCGTCGGTAGACATGTTCGACCGAGACCCGCGGCCCGGTGTTGGCGCTGATACCCACGCCGACCGTGTAGACCTGCAGCGGCGCCTCGAGCACGCTGACGACGATCGGCGCCGCACCGGCGGTGGACGGGTCGGTCTGCAGCGACACGGTGGCGCTGTCGAACAAGCCCGAACCCTGCAGGCGCTCCTGAAAGTCGAGCAACATCGCCTCGGTCACCGGCGTGCCCGGGGCGAAGGCCGCCAGGTTGCGCACCGTCTGCGCGTCCTGGCGCTGCAGGCCCTCGATGCGCAGCTCGCCGCTGCGGAACAGCGGCCCGCTGTCGGCGGCAAGGTACAGACGCACGCGCTGCGTGGCGGTGTCGACCTCGGCGCTGGTGCCGCTCCAGTTGGCCGCGGCGTAACCGGCTGCGCGCAGGCGCGCCAGGGCCCGCGCCTTGGCTTCGCTCCACAGCGCGTTGCGGAAGGCGGCGCCGGTGGGCAGGGCGAAGCCGCGCCGCAGATCGTCGGCCAGCGCGCGCGCAGAGGCGTCGCCGGCCACGCGGGTGCGCTCGAGTTCGCCTTCGAACTCGAACTGCAGCCGCCCGACAAGCGCCCGCGCCCCGGGCTCGACCACGATGCGCGTGCGCGGCAGTGGCCCGCCGGCGGGATCGGCGTCGCGCAGCACCTGCACCTGCGGATCGAAGTAGCCCTCGGTCTGCAGCAGTTCGCGCACCTGCGCCGGCGCGGCATCGGCCAGCCGCGACCACTCGGCATCCGTGACCGCGTCGCCCTGCGCGAGGCCGGGCATGCGTACCAGGTCGAGGTGGCGTTCGAGCAGCGCGCGCAGCACGGGCGGCGCCTCCACCTGCACCACCGGGGCGGGTGACGCCGCCTCGGTGGGCATGCCTGCGGCCGGAGACGGGCTCACTCGTCCAAGCTGCGCGCAGCCCGTCATCAGCAGCGCGCCACAGGCCACCAGCGCAGCCCGGAGTGCCGCCGGTCGGGTCGGCCGCGAGCCGGCCGGCGGGATCACTTGCTGAGCAGCCGCATCGCCCCTTCCAGACCGGTCAGCGTCAGCGGAAACATGCGCTGGTTCATCAGCTGGCGCATGATGCCGATGCTCTGGCGGTACTCCCACACGCCTTGCGGCTCGGGGTTGATCCAGGCAAATCGCGGGAAGGCATTCGTGAGCCGCTGCAGCCATTCGGCGCCGGGTTCCTCGTTGTTGTATTCGACGCTGCCGCCGGGCTGCAGGATCTCATAGGGGCTCATCGTCGCGTCGCCGACGAAGATCAGCTTGTAGTCCTTGTTGTACTTGCGGATCAGGTCCCAGGTGGCGAACTTCTCGCTGAAGCGACGCCGGTTGTTCTTCCACATGAAGTCGTAGACGCAGTTGTGGAAGTAATAGAACTCCAGGTGCTTGAACTCGGTCTTGGTCGCGCTGAAGAGTTCCTCGACGCGGTGGATGTGCTCGTCCATCGTGCCGCCGACATCCATCAGCAGCAGCACCTTCACGCGGTTGTGGCGCTCGGGCACCATCTTGATGTCCAGCATGCCGGCGTTGGCCGCGGTGCTGTGGATCGTGTCGTCGAGGTCGAGTTCTTCTTCGGCGCCTTCGCGGGCAAAGCGGCGCAGCCGGCGCAGCGCCAGCTTGATGTTGCGCGTGCCCAGTTCCTTGGCGTCGTCGTAGTCCTTGTACGAGCGCTGGTCCCAGACTTTCACCGCGCTCTTGTTGCGGCCCTTGTCCTGGCCGATGCGGATGCCCTGCGGGTTGTAGCCGTACGCGCCGAAGGGGCTGGTGCCGCCGGTGCCGATCATCTTGCTGCCGCCCTCGTGGCGCTCTTTCTGTTCCTCGAAACGCTTCTTCAGCGTCGCCATCAGCTCGTCCCAGCCCATCTTCTCGATCGCCGCCTTCTCCTCGGC
>JBBQOR010000084.1:0-7504 GCA_038331055.1 Burkholderiales bacterium | reverse complement strand
CCTTCAGCTGGCGCAGCCGGTCCTCGAGTTCCTGCAGCGTGACGGGGTAGGTGTCGAGGAAGATCTGGCCGTCGTCGCGGATCGTGATCGCCTTGGTCTGCGGCTTGGCCAGGCTGGGCGCGGCGCTGGCCTTGGGCAGATCGACCTTGATGCCCTGTACCGAGGCGGTGGTCATGATGATGAAGATGACCAGCAGCACATAGCTCAGGTCGAGCATGGGCACGACGTTGATCTCGTCGTAAGGTTTCTGTTCGGTCTGGATCTTCATGGCGACAACCTGGATGGCCCGTTCACACTGGCCCGTTCACACCGAGTGGTTCTCGGCGACACGGGTGATGAACTCGTCGATGAAGACCTGCATATCCGAGTTCAGCTCCGAGATCTTGCTCGCCAGATAGTTGTAGCCAAAGAGCGCCGGGATCGCCACCGCCAGACCGGCGACCGTGGCCACCAGCGCCGCTGCGATGCCGGGCGCAATGGCGTTGACGTTCACGTCACCGGCGGCGGCAATGGCGGCGAAGGTGATCATGACGCCGACGACAGTGCCCAGCAGCCCGAGGAAGGGACCCCCGGCGATCGAGATGGTCAGCAGCACCATGCTCGAGTTCAGCAACTGGATCTCGCGCACCAGACGCGCATCGACGGTGGCGCGAATAGCCTCGATCGACTGTCCGCTGAGCACCGGGCTGCGGCCCTGCTCGGCATAGACCTTGAAGCGGGCACGCAGTTCATGCTCGCCCGCTTCATACAGCCGGCGCAGCGAAGAGTTGCGCAGCGCCGGTCCTCCGGCCGCGCCCGCCGCAACCCCGTCGAATGTCGCGGACGGCCCGGTGCTGTCGGCACGCAGGTTGTCCATCAGACCTGCGAACCTGGCCTTGAAGAGATCGTTGTCGCGCAGGGCCGCCTGCACGAACACGGTCTTGCTGATCATCACGTAGATGCTGACGACGAACATCACGCCCAGGATGGCGATGACGATCCAGCCGTCGATCGTCACGGCGCTGAGCAAGATCGTGATGTAAGAGGCTTCGCCACCGCCCTCGGCGTCGGCCGGCGCGAACGACAACAGCCTGGCGTCCTGCCCCTGCGACTGCGCGGCCAGGCGGATCCAGTCGGGCGAACGCGCGGTCGTGGCGAGCTGCAGCTCGTCGAGTTCGCCGCGGTAGGCGCGGCCCACCGCCACGTTGCCGCTGCTCGGCGGCGCCGCGCCGCTGGCACGCGCCATCTCCTGGCCGGCCACGTACAGCTGCACGCCGTCTTTCACCACCACGGCCACATGCAGCCAGGCGCCGGCGGTCGCCGCCGACGGCGCGGTGGCCGTCACGGCGCCGGCCTGGGCGAACAGGCGGCCGCCGCGCAGGCCCACACGAAGGGCGCGTGCGCCTTCGCCCTGAACGAAGAGCAGGCTGTCGGCCAGGCCCTCGGGCTTGATCCAGAACGAGACCGTGCTGCCGTTGGTCGCGGCATTCATCGACGGGCGCTCGGCGATCTGCATCTCGACGCTGCCGTCGAAGACCAGCGATCCGCCGATCAGGCCCGCCGCGCTCGCCCGGGCCGTCGAGCGCGTGGCGTGGTTGGCGTTGGCCGTGCTGTCCTGCGGAGTGGCCGCGCTGTCGCTGAAGTGCATGACCAGCGCCTGCGCGTTGTCGTAGCTGCCCTTGGCGTCGCCCGCCGGCACGGCGTTGGCATTGCCGTAGTACAGCCAGACCGTCTCGGCCTGGGTGCCCGGCGCGAGCTTGGGCACTTGCACCCACACCAGCGCCAGCTCGTTGAGGCCGTCGAACTTCTCGATGTGAAACTTCAGCGGCGTCTTGTCGTCCGCGGCAATGAAGCGCAGGTCGCTGCCATCGGATCTGGCGTCGCCGAAAGGAAAGTTGCCGGTGTGCAGGCGCACCAGCACTGGCACGCTGTCGACGCCCGCCGCCAACGCCACGCCGCTGCCGCTGGTGTCTAGCGCAAGCTTGACCCGCTTGGGCCAATCGGCGTTCCACGCCGCATGCACTGCGGACGCTCCGAGCAGGCACAGCAGCGCCAGAACCACAAGACAAAGCCTTTTCATGACCAGCGCACAGGGGCCAGACTCCAGATTGAGACCGAGTGTCAGGGGGGTGTGTGGCAGGTCTGTGACTGGCGGGGTGGCTCGCGTTGTTCACCGGGCACGTCGACCCGGGCCGAGAAGCCCGGGTCCGCCGTCAATGCGACGGAGTCAGCACGGCGTGCAGGCGCTGTGCGGCGCGTCGCAGGTCGAAGCACTCGTCGGCGCAGGCCCGCGCCCGCTGGCGCATGAGCAGGCGCTGCTGATCACCCAGCGCAAGCCAGCGCTGCAGCAGGTCCGTGATGCCGGCCAGGGTGTCGGTGGCTGCCAGACCGGCCCCTGCATCGATGATCTCGCGCCAGATGTTGACGCGCTCGGACAACAGCACCGGCGTGCCGGCGGTCAGCGCTTCGACCACGACCATGCCGAAGTTCTCCTGGTGCGAGGGCAGCACGAAGACTTCAGCCGCGCTCAACGCCGACCACTTGATCGCGCCGTGCAGCGCGCCGGTCCACAGCACGCGCTCGCCGATGCCCAGTTGCAGGGCCAGGCGCTTCAGCGTGCCGCCATGGCCGTCGACCTCGGGGCCGGCCATCACCAGATGCAGCAGGGGGTTCGCACCGGCCAGCGCGGCGAAGGCCCGCAGCAGCAGGTCGCCGCCCTTCTTCGGGTGCAGCCGGGCCATGAAGAGCACGATGCGGCGGCCGCGCAGCGCGGGGTGCCGTTGCATGAAGGCGTCGGGGTCCGGCGGGCCGTCTTGCTGCGGCGCCAGCCCGAGTCGCACGGTGACGGCGTTGGCCCGGTAGGCAGCGAACGACTGCGCCGCCAGACGCGCCTCTTCGTCGGCGGTGAACAGCACGCCCTGCGCGTCACGGAGCACGCGGTACTCGCCCCAGCGCCAGTACAGCCGCTTCTTCAAGTGCTTGAGCGGGTAGCGGTAGCGGAACCAGGGGTCGAGCATGCCGTGCGCGAAGACGAAGTAGCGCTGCTGCAGGGCCACGGCCTCGGCCCGCGCAGCCAGGCCGTGGTACTGCCACAGTCCGTGCACCAGCCAGGCGTCGTAGCCGCCGCCGTGCCGGCGCAGCCAGGGGCGCAGGCGCGGCGTCAGGCCGTAGGCCCATCGGGCGGGCCCCAGCGCGTGCACGGGCAGCGGAAAGTCGTTCAGCCAGGCGGCGCCTGGGGCGTCCAGCGTGACGACGGTCTGTTCGTCACCGAGTGCCTTCAAGCCGCGCCCGAGTTGGCGCAGCGCCTCGGTGGAGCCGCCCTTAAGCGGGTCGAGCGAATGCGTCAGATGCAGGATGCGCAGCGGCCGGCCACCTTCCACCAGATCGTCTGCCGCGTCGGTGAGCGGGTTCACCTGAGGCTCATCGGCCGAAGCAGTCCCGCTGCGACTCCCTGCAGTTGCGCTCGCCAAAGCCGAGCACCTCCACCGTCAGGATGGACGGCCGCGGCGCTGCCTCGGCCGCCGCTGCGGCCTGGGCGGCAGCGGCGGCCGCAGCGGACGCAGCTTCCTCGGCTGCCTTGCTGCCAGCGGGGGCGTTGCCCGAAGTCGCCAGCGATGACGCCAGGCTGCCCGCCACCGCCACCGGCACGCCGGCCGAGCTGCCCGCGGCCGAAATGTTGGCGGCGTTGAGTACCGCCTGCGCGGCGATCACGATGTTGGCGCCCGAGGCAATGCCCGCTTCGCCTGCATCGACGAAGCCGGCTGGTGCGAACAGGTAGACATTGCCTGCCGCCGGTGCGGCCAGCGGACCCGGGCCATCGGGATCGGAGGTGACGGTCTGGATGCCGCTGCCGGCCACGCCGCTGGACAGCACGAAGCGATAGCCCACGATCGAGCCGTCGCCGCCGACGATGGGCTCACGTCGCGGGGCCGGCGTGGTGACCGAGGTTCTGGCGCCGCGGCCGGCGTCGATGTTGCCCTTGGTCGTGAAGATCAGGATGTCGCCGCCCTGGGCCGTCACCACCTTGCCCTGGTTGATGTTGAAGCTGCCTTGCAGGTAGCCGCGCACGGCGCCGCCGGCGTTGGTCACCGCCCCCACGGTCTGCTGGCGTGGCGAGGTCAGGCCGACGGTGACGTTGCCCTGCGGCGCGATCAGATCGATCTCGCTGCCGCCGTTGGACTGGATCGAGCTGAGATAGCTGTTGATGTCGCCGGGTTGCAGCTTGGCGCTGCCGAGGACCTTGCGCAGGGCGGCTTCAGCACGTGGCGTGTCCTGCGCCGTGCCTGCTTCGATCAGCTCGGCGTAGGCTGCATCGAGCCCGGCCAGGTCGATGTTGCCTTCGACCCCGGCGACCACGGTGACACGTGCACTGCGGCCGCTGGCCAGCGACGGGTTGCTGTTGTTGCCGCTGCCTGTGACGGTGGTTTGCACGTCGGCATGGCGGCCGGCCTGAACCAGCAGCCGGCCCGGCCCGCCGATGCCCAGGCCCTGGTTGCCCGGGCGCACATCGCCGCGGTCGGCCTGGATGATGCTGAGGTCGGTCTCGGCCAGGTTCTGCAGGTCTGCACCACCGCCGCTGATGTCGCGCCCCGCGCGCACGCGGGCCCGCGCCGGCAGCGTCAGCTCGAGGTTGCGGATGTCTCCCTGGATGGCCTGCAGGTCGTACACGAAGCCGGTGTCGCCGACGCGCGAGACGATGCGCCCGTCGGTGAGGCTCTGGCGATCGGCGCTGGGCAGGCCGTCGCGGACGCGGTTCCAGGCGGCCACGGTGTCGGGCAGCCGATCAGACGCACGAAAGTTGAGGTCGCTCAGATCTTGCTGCGCCAGGATCGCGCTACCGCCGCTGGGCGACGGGAACAAGGTCAGTGACGGCTGCGAGCCTCCGGCGGCATCGGTGCCGCGGATGCTGCCGTCGAAAGCCACGGCGAGAAGCCGCGGCGGGTAAGCGGTGCCGACGCCGCTGCTGCTGGCAATCAGGTTCGAATCGCGCGTGCCGCCCAGACCTGGCTTGAAACGCGGGCGTGAGCCCAGCAGAAGGTCACCCGACAGGGCAGCCACCGTCAGGCTGGCGTCGGGCGCGTAGCTGTAGAACGACGCGCTGGAGTTGCCGGCGGTGGCGAAGTTGGCGATGCCGCTGGCGCCGGCCGCCGCGCGCGAGACGCTCATGCCCAGCGCGCTCGGGTTGTCCACGCTCTGCAGGAAGACGCCATCGCCGCCCTGCACACGCAGCGTGGCGCTGCGGGTGGCGGCGTTGTCGCTCTCGCCCATCAGGTAGAGCTGCGTCGGGCTGCCCAGGCCCACCGCGCCCGCTGCGACCAGCGTGCCGGCGCCGCGCGCAACCAGATACTCGCCGCCCTTGACGTCGGCGCCGGCGTGCACCTGCAGCGCGCCGCCGCCGCGCACTTCGAGCACGGCCTGACGGCTGTCGCCGCCCACGATGCCGGTGACCCGGCCCGAGCTGGCGCTGATGGCGGACAGCTGGTCGATGTCTCGCCCGGCCGTCAGCGTGATGTCGCCGCCACCGAAGCTGCCGATGTTCTGCCGGAAGTTGGGCCGGTAGGCCCACCAGCCGCTTTGCTGCGCCTGCACGACAGTGCCGCGCGGGCGGCGCAGCCAGTCGCTGATCCATTGGTCGGACGAGCCGACGGCGTCGCGTCCGGCGCTGATGCGAATGTCGCCGCCGCCTTCGGACCACGGCGCGTCGACGCCCGCGGCAGGGTTGGGCGCGCTGGCGCTCGACGGCGGGTTGGGTGCACCCGACACGCCGGCGGTCCAGACCACGGCCTGGTCGGAGAGCAGACGGAAGTCGCGCGCCGCTGCGATCTCGATCGAGCCGGTGCCGCTGCGCAGCCTGGCCTGTGGCCCGTCGAGCACCACGTCGCCGGTGCCGCTCGTGGCCGTGGCGGCGGTGGCCATGGCGTTGGCGGCGCGCAGGTCGGCCCCGCCGATGAGACGCAAGTTCCAGGTCGCGCCAGCCATCAGGTCGTCGCCCGGCAGCCCGAGCGAGGCCGCCAGCGTCAGCTGCCCTGCGGCACGCAGCGTCAGCGTGCCGGCCACGCCCGAGGCCGTCCAGTCCGGGCTGGTGAGATCCCAGGCCGAGGCGAGCGAGAGGTCACCGCTGGACTGGAGTTCATAGGCTCCGCGCAGCGCCGCGCCGGTCAGAGCCGTATTGCCCTCTCCGCGCAGCCCGCCCAGCAGAGCGGCGCGGTCGGCCTGCGCGATGAAGGCCGCGTTGTCGGCGGCCAGGCTGTCTTGCAGGGCGGCGTCGACCGAGCCGAGGCCGGCGACCACGCGGCGGCCTTCCAGCACCACGGCCGCCGTCGGCGGGCTTCCACGCTGTGTCAGCACGCTGCCACGCAGGTCGGCCTGCACGCCGTTGTCCGTGCGCGGGGCGGTGAAGGTGACGCGGCCCGGCGACGCCGCGGCAGTCGCGTCGGGGCCGCTGCGCACATCGATACGCGCAGCGCTGTCGAAGGCCAGCGTGCCGTCGCGGGCGTCGATCTGCACCTGCCCGCCGGCCGCGGCGCCGCGTCCACTGGCGTCGAGCACGGAACCGGCGGCGAGCTGGACGCCGTCGCGCGCGTTCAGGCTGATGCGCCCGCGGCCTTCGCTGCCGCTGGCGTCGAGCGTGCCCTGCACGCGCACGCCGCCGCTGTCGGCGCTGAGGCCGATGCTGCGCGCACGCATGGTGGTGCCGGGGGCAAGACCCAGGTCGCCCTCGCGCTGCCGCAGCTCGCGGGCGTCGAAGAAGCCGCCGCTGTCGAGCCGGGCGTTGAGCGTGTCGAGGTCGATCGGACGCGTGCTGTCGAGCGTGAATCGTCCGCCGGGCGATGAGGTGCCTGCGGCTGCGGCGGCGCTCAGGCTGCCGTCGAGCTGCAAAGCCTGTGCCTCGATGGCGATGCGCCCGGCCAGGCCCGCGGCCGCCGCATTGGCGGTTCCGGCGGCGTCGGCTCTGACGCGAGCGCCGGTGTCCACGCGTACGGCACCTGTTGGGGCCGACAGCGTCACGCTGCCGGCATCGGCGGCCACGGCCAGGCCATTGAAGCTGCGCGCGCCGCCGCTGACGTCGATCGACGCGCCGTCGCGCAGGCGGATGCCGTCGTTGCCCTCGGCCGACAGGGCCACCCGCCCCGATGGCAGGCCGATGCGTGCGGCGGTGTCGATGCTGCTGCCCTGCAGGCTGAGCCGCCCGCCGAGCGCGCTGGTGGATCCCGCAGCCTCGGTCGCCGCGGTTGCCGCGGCGGTCAGGGTCAGCGGTCGGTACAGCGGCGTCAGTGGTGCGGTGTCCTGCACGGCGCGCCAGCTCTGGTCGGCGGAAGGCTCGGCGACAATGCGCGCCGATTGCAGCTCGAGGCTGGCGCCCGCCCGCAACACCCCGCGGCCGCGTGCCACCACGTCGCCGCTTGCGGCCAGCCGCACGCTGTCGTAGCCCGAGATGGCGCGGTCGCCCTCGGCCAGCACGATGCGCCCGGCGTCCACCTGCAGGCGGCCGGCGCCGGCCCCCCCCCCGGGGCGGCCCCCGCGG
>JBBQOR010000083.1:0-7513 GCA_038331055.1 Burkholderiales bacterium | reverse complement strand
CGGCTGGACGAGAGTCTGGCCGCGCTGGGCGAAGGCAATGCGCGCATGGGGGCGGCACTGGCGACGATCAGCGCCCGGCTGCCCGAGGAGACCAGGCTGGAGAGCTTTGTCGAAGGCACGCGCGAATTGCAGCGCGGCAGTGACGCGCTGCTGGGTGGCATCCGCCAGGTCAACAGCGGCACGCAGACGCTGCACGCGGGCCTGGTGAAGCTGGGCGACGGTGCGGGCCGCCTGGTCACCGGGCTGGAGCTGCTGCGCCAGACACTGCCCGGCGCCGTGGAAGCACCGGGCGGCAGCGCGCAGGGGCTGGCGCTGTCGGTCGAGCCGGTGGTCGAGGTGGTGGCGCCCGTGGCCAACTACGGCACCGCGCTGACGCCCAACTTCGTGCCGCTGGCGCTGTGGGTGGGCGCGGTAATGACGGCCTTCCTGGTGAGCTTCCGCCGCATTCCCGAGGCGCTGCACGGCGCGCCCGGGCCGGCGCTGGCGCTGGGCAAGCTGCTGCTGCCGATGACGGTGGTGCTGCTGCAGGCGCTGCTGATGCTGGCCATGCTGGTCTACGTGCTCAAGCTGCCGCTGACGCAGCCCGCGCTTTTTGCGCTGACGCTGGTGACCGCCTCGGCCACCTTCCTGGCGCTGGTCTTCATGCTGGTGCGGCTGCTCGGCGCGCTGGGCAAGGTGCTGGCGGTTCTGCTGCTGATCGTGCAGGTCTCGGCCGCCGGGGCGCTGTTGCCGATCCAGCTCAGCGACGCCGCCTTCCAGGCAATGCACCCCTATCTGCCGCTGACCTGGGTGGTGCGCGCTTTCCGCGCCAGCCTGTTCGGCGCCTTCGACGGCATGTTCTGGCCCGCCTGGCAGGCGGTGGCGGGCATCGGCGTGGCGGCGTTGCTGCTGGGCGCGCTGGCCGGCCGCTGGCGGCCGGTGCCGCCAGCGCAGTGGCGTCCGCCGTTCGACTTTGATTGAAGCGCTGTCGGCCAGATTGAAGTTTGTGGTGCCGCCAGCACCATGCCGCTGCAGGCGGGTCGATCCTCGGTCGGTGCCAGCACCTCAGCCGGCCGAGGCCGGGCGCAAGGGGTGGTGTTTGGCGTTGTTCACCAAGAGGTGTCCGGGCAATTCGATCTTCGACTCGGTCGGCACCGCCAACATGTTGAAAGACGCCACGCGTGGATAAAGGTCCTGGCTTTGGCCGGCGAAGTTGTCGGGGTTGAACATCGGCGGCACATGCCAGGCCATGCGGTAGCCGGCTGCCCACAGCCATTCGATCAGCGCCTGTGACCGGTCGAGCCGGTCGTTTTCAAGGTAGATCACGGGCCTGCAGCGCTCGATCGTCGCTTTGGCACCTTGAAGCACGCGCTGCTCAAAGCCCTCCACGTCGACTTTGAGCAAACCGACGTTGGCGTCGGCCGGCAACAAGTCGTCCAGGGCGTCCCACTCCAGCTTGGCGTACTCGCCGTAACTCAGCAGCGAGCGGCTGATGTACACGTCCTCCCAACTCGCCAGGAACACCCCGTGCCGAGCCCAGACCAGCTTGAAGGGCGGCGTGGCTTCGATCACGTCCACGAGCGGGCCCCAGCACTTTGCCGCAGTGAATAATCTTTCCTCATGCCACGCCCCCCGCGCATCCCCGGCCCTGCAACCGCAGCGCAGCGCAAGGCGGGCCAGGCGCCCACGGCAGCCATGGTCGCCCAACTTGCTGCGCTGGGCCAGGCGGTGCGGCAGCGTTGCGACCGTGGCGACTTTCAAGCGGCACTGTCCTTCGCCAACCAAGCCCTGGCTCTGGCCCCGGGGCACCCGGTGGTGCTGGGCGATCTGGCGCTGTGCCGCATGCGTCTGGGCCAGCTGGAGCCGGCACGCCAGGCCTATCTGGCTGCAGTGCGTGCCGCGCCGGGTGCAGAAAACGTGCTCGACGGTCTGGCCGAGTGCTGCGGCGCACTGGGCCTGTCTGAAGAGGTCCGCCGCCATGGTCACGCCGCTTTGGCGGCCAAGGCGGCGCAAGTCGCAGACCGGCCGGGCTGGCCGCTTCCTGCTGGCAGCCGGCCACCGTTTGACGCGTCGCAGCCGCAACGCAACCTGCTGTCCTTCAGCCTGTTCGGGGCCAGCCCGCGCTACTGCGAAACCGCCATCCTCAACGTCCAGGCCAGCGCAGATTTGCTGCCCGGCTGGCGCTGCCGCTTCCACGTCGACGCCAGCGTGCCGCAGGCGGTGCAACAGCGGCTGCAGGCGGCTGGTGCACAGGTGGTGGACATGGACCGGCATACGTCGCAAGGCGTGGCGCCGTTGATGTGGCGCTTCCTGGTGCTGGACGACCCGGGCGTGGACCGCTTCCTGCTGCGCGACGCCGATTCGTTGGTCAGCGCGCGCGAAGTGGCTGCGGTGCAAGCCTGGCTGGACAGCGACTGCTGGTTCCACCTGATGCGCGACTGGGCCACGCACAGCGAACTGCTGTTGGCCGGCATGTGGGGCGGTTGTGGTGGCGTCTTTCGACACGTCGGCACCATCCTGCAGTCGTACAGCCAGGAGCCGCCCAGGCTGGGCGCGCGGCTGATCGACCAGCACTGGTTGCGCCACCACGCCTGGCCCACGGTGCGCCAGAGCGTGCTCTCACACGACGGGCTCTTCGGCTTCTTCGGCGGCATGCCCTTCCCGCCGCATCCGCCGGTGACGGACATGGGAGAGATGTTTCACGTCGGCGCCAACATCGGCGGCACCGGCGTCGGCGGTGCTGCGCCCGGGCCTGACGGCCGGCTGGTGTCTTGGCGGCTGCTCAACGCCCAGGGACAGGAAGTCTGCCGCTACAAAACGCCCAGCCGCGGCGGGCAGTGGCAGGCACTGCTGCCCAAGCCGTACGTCGACGGCTTGCGTGCTGGTGGTTGGCGCTGCGAGCTGCTGGCGGCTGCGGCCGGCTGAAACCCGCAGCGCTGCCTGAGGTGGCGGATGTTGAAGATCGCGCGCGCGCGATGAACGCAGCAGCAGGCTGTGCAACAAGGCCATCGACGGTGGTGTGGAGGCGCTCTGCAGCTTGCTGCGGGTCCACCACCGCGGACGATGGCGGGCCGGGCACGGGCAGGTCGACTCGGCGTGCGAGGTGTTCAGTTCAGGTACATGCCCAGGTAGCGCCGGCCGTGGCTGACGGCGTCGGCATCGGGGCACAGGTCGAACCACTCGATGAGCTGCAGCCGTGCCTTCTCGCGCCAGTTCTCCTCGGTCTTGCCCTTGTCGCGCAGCACCACTTCGAGCAACTGGTCGAAGGCCTCGCGGAACTGTCCGCCGTGCACCTGCAGCGCGGCGAGCGCGAAGCGGGCCTCGAAGTCGCGGCTGTTGGCGGCGATGCGCGCCTGCAGCGCCGCCGCGTCGCCCTCGGGGCGGTGCGCTGCCAGCTCGATGCGCTTGGCCATGGCCGTGTGGCGGTCGTTGCGGTCGGCCGCGGGCACGGCCTCGAGCAGCGCGCGTGCTGCCTCGACCTCAGCCCGCGCCAACATCCGCCCGCTCAGGTCGAGCGTGGCCTCCAGGTGCCCGGGCTCGACGGCCAGCGCCTCGCGCAGCAGCGCCTCGGCGGTCTCGTCGTCAGGCGCCTCGGCGGCGGCGGCGCGCAGTTCGTCCACGGGCGAGCCCTGCGGCGCCGCTGCCGGCACGTCCTTCAGGTGCTGGTCGAGGAAAGCGCGCACCTGCCCCTCGGGCAAGGCGCCGGTGAACTGCCCCACGGGCTGCCCGCCGACGAACAGCATCACCATCGGGATACTGCGCACGTGCAGCGCGGCCGATATCTGCGGGGCCTGGTCGGTATCCAGCTTGGCCAGCACGAAGCGCCCGCCGTAGGCCTTGGCCAGCTTCTCCAGGATCGGGCCGAGCGCGCGGCAGGGGCCGCACCAGGGCGCCCACAGGTCGAGCAGCACGGGCACGTCGATCGAGCGGTCGAGCACCGACATCTCGAAGTCGGCCTCGCTGACGTCGAAGATCAGCGGCAGGGCGGGCGCCGCGCCGGACGGCGCTGGGCCGGAGGCTGTTGCGGGCGCGGTCGCCGGCGCCTTACCGCCGGACGACGGCTGCGTCGCGTAGCCGCCGCCGAAACCGGCGGCGTAGGGGTTCTGTGCGGCGAAAGGCTTGCTGGGCGGGGTGTTCATCGTTGGGCTCGGTGCGGCGGCAGGCCGCGTGCAGGAATCGGAGAAGGGGGTGGCGGGATGGTAGCGGCGCCCGGCCGCGCCGCGAGGCGCTCAGCCCGCGGCTTCGTCGCTGTCGGAGCCGCCGTCCTCGACACCGTCGAAGACCTCGGCCATCGGCAGCCGCAGCGCCACGCTGTCGAGCACCAGATGCGTGTCGCCGGTCTGGTCGATCAGCTCGAAGTTGCCGCGGTCATTGCGGCGGAAGAGCTCCACGCGGCGATGGTCGGGGTCGACCAGCAGGTACTCGCGCAGCGTCTCGATCTGGCGGTAGGCCGTGAACTTGAGACCGCGGTCGTAGGCTTGCGTGCTCTCCGACAACACCTCCACCAACAGCAGCGGGCGCATGAAGACCATGTCGGTTTTCAGATCACGCTCGTCGCAGGTGACGAAGACGTCGGGGTAGAAGATGGCATTGCCGGCCACCTGCAGCTTCATCGCCTCGACAAAGGCGCGGCAACGGCTGCCCTTCAGATGCTGCTTGAGGGCAGTCGCAATGTTCAGCCCGACCAGCCCATGCACACGCCGCGCGCCGACCATCGCGAAGACTTCGCCGCGATAGAACTCGTGGCGGGTGTCCTGAAGGTTCTCCCAGGCCATGAACTGGTCGATCGACAGTTTCTCGGCAGGCAGTCCCATGGGTTGGCTCCTTGGCTCCTCAGTCGGCGGGCGTCTTCAAGGATACAGCCCGCGCTCCTCGCGCGCCGACAGGATGCGTTCGCAGGCCACCGCGAAAGTGGCCGTGCGCAGCGACACCTTGTGCTGGTCGGCGGTGTCCCAGATCTTGCGCAGCGCGTCAACCATGATCTTGTCCAGCCGCAGATTGATCTCGTCCTCGCTCCAGAAGAAGCTGGAGAAATCCTGCACCCACTCGAAGTAGCTGACCGTCACGCCGCCGGCGTTGCAGATCACGTCAGGCACGACGAGGATGCCGCGGTCGGCCAGGATGTCGTCGGCCGTCGGCAGCGTGGGGCCGTTGGCGCCTTCGAGCACCAGCCGGGCGTGTACCCGCTGGGCGCGCGCCGCATTGATCTGGCCCTCCAGCGCGGCCGGGATCAGGATCTCGCAGTGCACGTCCCAGAAGGCCTCGGCGTCGATCGGCTCGCCGCCGGCAAAGCCGCCGACACCGCCGTGCCGCTTCACATGCGCCGTCAGATCGGCGATGTCCAGGCCGCCCGCGTTGACGACCGTACCGCTGTGGTCCTGCGCCGCGACGATCTTCGAGCCCGACTGCGCGAACAACTCGGCCGCCGACGAGCCCACGTTGCCGAAGCCTTGCACCGCCACGCGCGCCTGGTCGAGCTTCAAGCCGATGCGCCGGGCCGCCTCGCGACCGGTGACGAAGACGCCGCGCCCGGTGGCCTTGACGCGCCCCAGGCTGCCGCCCAGGTGGATCGGCTTGCCGGTGACGACCCCGGTGGCGGTGGCGCCGACGTTCATCGAGTAGGTGTCCATCATCCACGCCATGATCTGCGGGTTGGTGTTCACGTCGGGCGCCGGGATGTCCTGGTTGGGGCCGATGATGATGCCGATCTCGCTGGTGTAGCGGCGCGTGATCTTCTCCAGTTCTTTTTTCGACAGCGCCTTGGGCTCGACGCGGATGCCGCCCTTGGCGCCACCGAAGGGCAGGTTGACGGCGGCGTTCTTGATCGTCATCCAGGCGGCCAGCGCCATCACCTCTTCCAGCGTCACGTCGGGGTGGTAGCGCACGCCGCCCTTGCCCGGGCCGCGCGTCAGGCTGTGCTGCACGCGGTAGCCCTCGAAGTGCGCGATGCGGCCGTCGTCCATCTCGATCGGGATGTCGACGATCAGGCTGCGCTTGGGCCGGCGCAATGTGTCGGCCCAGCGTGCCAGCGTGCCCAGGTAGGGCACCACGCGGTCGATCTGGCTGAGGTAGGTGGCCCAGGGGCCGTCGGCATCGGAGTGGACGTAGGACAAAGGCATCGCGAAGTTCCTGGTGGGTGGGGTCGCCGGGCCTGCAGCCCGTTTGAGGCCGCAGGCTCCGAGGAGGCGCGTCCACCGATTGAGCGGGCGGGCTGCGCACTGTAGGGTGGCAAGACCCGTTGTGCCGCTGGCGCCGATGCCGGCTTTGCATGGCCTGCAGACGCCGTCGGCATGGCACTCGGCTTGGCCGGGCACTGGCTACACTGGTCCGATGACCCAGCCCACTCCTTCTGCACGCAGCGTGGCTTTCATCGGCGGCGGCAACATGGCCGCCGCGCTGATCGGCGGCCTGCGCAAGAGCGGCACACCCGCCGCGCGCATCCTGGTCATCGAGCCGTCTGCGGCGCAACGCCAGCGGCTGCTGGATGAGTTCGGCGTGACTGCCCGCACGGCGGCCGATGCCGCGCTGGCCGATGCCGCGCTTGTGGTCTGGGCGGTCAAGCCGCAGTTCTTTGCCGAGGCGGCCGCGCCCTGCGCGCCCTTCGTCGGCGGCGCGCTGCAGCTCTCGGTGATGGCGGGCATCCGCAGCCAGGCCATCGCCCGCGCCAGCGGCAGCGAACGCGTGGTGCGCTCGATGCCCAACACGCCGGCACTCATCGGCCGCGGCATCGCCGGCCTGTACGCGCGTGAGGCTGTCGGCGCGACTGAGCGCGCGCAGGTCGAGGCGCTGCTCGCGCCCACCGGCGCCACGCTGTGGGTCGCGCGCGAGGACGATCTGGATGCGGTGACGGCGCTGTCCGGCTCGGGCCCGGCCTACGTGTTCTATCTCGTCGAGGCGATGATGGCCGCGGCCGTCAAGATGGGCCTGAGCGAAGCCCAGGGCCGCACGCTGGCGCTGGCCACCGTCGACGGCGCCACGCAACTGGCGCTGCAGTCGCCGCTGCGCCCGGCCGAGCTGCGCTCGCAGGTCACCTCCAAGGGTGGGACCACGCATGCGGCGATCAGCTCGATGGAGGCGGCGGGTGTGGCCGCCGCGGTGGTGACCGCCATAGTGGCGGCGCAACGTCGAGCGGCCGAGCTGGGCGACGAGTTCGGCGGTTGACGCGGAAGTCAGCGCAGCGCCAGATCGAGCACCACGCCGGCAAACACCGCAAAGCCCAGCCAGTGGTTGTGGCGGAAAGCGCTGAAGCAGCCTTCGCGCGTGCGGCGGCGGATCAGGCGCCAGTGCCACAGCGCCTGCGCCAGCGCCACGGCGACGCCGCCGAGAAACCAGCCGCCCAGCCCCAGCGCGTGGCCGAGCAGCGTCCAGCCGGCCAGGTGCAGCCCGTAGCAGGCCATCACCGCCGCCACGTCGAAGCGGCCGAGCGTGATGGCCGAGGTCTTCATGCCGATGCGCAGATCGTCATCGCGGTCGACCATCGCGTACTCGGTGTCGTAGGCCAGCACCCACAGCAGATTGGCCAGCAGCAGCCCCC